>JBATMM010000240.1:0-14919 GCA_049289835.1 Saprospiraceae bacterium
GCTAAGATGGGTGTGGATATGGTTGTACATACACTGACTAAATATATCAATGGGCATAGTGATGTGGTTGGCGGAGTGGTATGCAGCAGTCATGAGATCATCAATAAGATATTCATGGAAGAATACATGACCCTTGGTGGTATTATCTCACCTCATGATGCATCTTTAGTGATCAGAGGTCTGCGCACACTACCCTTGAGCATGTCACGTGTACAATCTTCTACTAAAATTATTGTGGAAAGATTGAAAGGTCACAAGTCAGTCAAACGTGTCATCTATCCGTTTGATCCTGATTTCCCTCAATTTGAATTGGCAAAAAAACAAATGAGTGGTTGTGGCGGATTGTTTACTGTTGAATTTGATCTGCCGGATATTGAATCTCTTTTGAAAGTAGTAAGCAGAATAAAAAGATGGAAGATCGCTGTATCCTGGGGAGGACATGAAGCGCTGATGATGCCAATTGCTGCTCTATATAATTTGCCGGGAAGAACGGACCCGCATATACCTTGGAATTATATTAGGTTTTATGTTGGGTTAGAAGAACCAGAGTATTTACTTGAAGATCTGATGGAGGCTCTAGTGAGAGAGTGAGAGAAGTGTGCTTCGACCTGCCAGACCCAACCTTGTGCTATACTTCGACTTTCATCCCTCATCCATGTGCTACAGCTCAGTAACCGCAGCTCAGCAACCGAGAGTGAGAGAAGTGAAATAAGTGAGATAAGTGAGATAAGTGAGATATAAGTAGAAATTCAGGAAAACATGATTGATCCTGAAGGGATCAAATATTAATAGCCCCGGGTCGCAACCCGGGGACAATGGATGATATAGAATTTACAACCCTGAATGGGTTGAATAAAAATCTGTTTATAAGTGACATCTGTATCTCTCATTTATTTTCAATTTCAAAAGAATTAAATTTCAATCGCAGTTGCAACCTGCTTAAGGGAGATTTAAAATTAAAAGAGATTCAAAATATGGATTTTAAGTCTGGAGACTTAAAATAGCGGGGTATTTGTTTTAGGATCTAATGGAAGTTTTTTACGCATGGCACAGCTTTATAAACGCACGAATACTTCGGCTCCGCTCAGCATACCGCGTATGTGAACCTACGCTCAACAATTCAATTAAAAATGAAAACAAGTTGTCCGTAGTTTGAAACTCCGGACAACTTGCTTTCATTTTTACAACACCGAAATCTAAGGCATCGACAAATATTAAACAAATCTTGCTTACTTTTGTCTAATTAACATATTACAAATGTTAGACAATATTAAGACTTCATTTTCCATCTCCGATCTCCAGGAGCTATCCGGGATCAGTGTTCACAATATCCGGATGTGGGAGCGTCGATACAATTTGTTAGACCCATCCAGAACCCACAGTAATATCAGGAGGTATACCAATGAGCATCTGAAGAAGCTTCTCAATATCTCTTTTTTATTAAAGTCCGGCTATAAAATATCTGAACTGGCATCGTTCACTGATCACCAATTCAATATAGAAATCAATTCTGTATTGGCCCTGGACAATGATTTTCAATTGGCGATCAATGACTTCAAAATGGCGATGCTCAATTTTGATTCAAGGCTTTTTGAAGACACCTATCACAGGCTGCGTGACACGATGAGCTTTTATGATTTGTTTCTTAAGGTCATGGTCCCTTTCCTCGAGCATATTGGCTCTCTCTGGCAGACCAATAGCATCACCGTAGCCCATGAACATTATGTTTCAAACATTTTGCGCCAGAAGATATTCTACCAGATTGAGCATCTACCCCGATCCGGTCCTGGTCAAAAAGAAAGGTATATTTTGTTCCTCCCTCTGAATGAACTCCACGAGCTCGGACTACTCTTTATTCATTACACCCTCCTGATGATGGGAAAAGATTCTATTTACCTCGGACCCAATGTAGATATCGAATCCCTGGAGGGGTTACCCCAAAATGAACGACACATCTATATCTCCTATATGACCATGGGCGCACCCGATGAGGACTTATCAGGCTATTTCAGGGAATTCCGGAAATCGCTGATGAAATCTGAAGATAAATTCTGGGTGACGGGGGCAAGAGTTCAAAAACTGCCTAAAGTGCCGGGTTCGAAGAATATTTCGATTTTTAAATCCATCTATGAATTATTATCGTATATCAAAACATAATTTGTCTAACTTTGTTATATATTTGTTAGACAAAACAAATTATGTCTTTAAAAGTTATTGTCATTGGTTCCGGTTTTTCTTCTTTGTCTTCGGCGTGCTATCTCGCTAAGGACGGTTACGATGTCACTATACTTGAGAAGAATCATCAACCGGGAGGCAGAGCCCGCCAATGGCGTAGTGAGGGATTCACCTTTGACATTGGGCCTACATGGTATTGGATGCCGGATGTGTTCGAAAATTTCTTTGCCGATTTTGGACATCGTGTCTCAGATTTTTATTCGTTGTCAAGACTTGATCCATCCTATCGCATATATTTTGATCAGCAAAAGTTTGAAGATATTCCTGCATCAAAAGAAAAATTATACAAGCTGTTTGAGAAATATCAACCTGGTAGCAGCTCTCTTCTAAAAAGTTTTCTCACACAAGCCGGAATGACATATAATCTGGCTGTAAAAGAAATGGCATTCAAGCCCGGTCATTCACTGTTTGAATTTGTGACTCCACAGACGATGACACATGCCCACTTATTTGTGCAGTCATTGCGTCAGCTTGTACGCAGTAAATTCAAACATCCTTATCTGATCTCCTTACTTGAATTTCCTGTTCTTTTTCTTGGTGCCAAACCTGGAGACACACCTGCGTTCTACAGTTTTATGAATCATGCTGATCTTGAGATGGGTACCTGGTATCCGGACGGAGGCATGTACAGTGTAGTCGAAGGAATGCTAAAACTCGCTTCTGACCTGGGTGTTACTATTCATACGGATACAGCAGTTGAAGGATTGGAAGTGTCTGACTCCTACGTCAGGACCGTAATCACTACATCAGGTAATTATACGCCGGATGTGGTGGTTAGCGGAGCAGACTATCAGCATACTGAATCACTACTCCCTATTGAATACAGGAATTATACTGACAAGTATTGGTCGAAAAGAACATTTGCCCCCTCTGCCCTGCTATTTTTCATTGGCATCAATAAAAAACTAAATACAGTCAGACATCACACCTTGTTTTTTGATAGTTCATTTGATGAGCATGCAGAGGCGATCTATGATCATCCATCATGGCCTGAGCAACCTTTGTTCTATGTCAATATTCCATCGATTACGGATGCTTCGGTTGCTCCTGAAGGATCAGAATGCATGACCATATTGATTCCGATTGCCCCGGGCATCGAGGATACAGAAGAAATACGGGAAAAATACTTCCTCGAAACCATTCAACGATTCGAACATCTTACCAATGAAAAGATCATGGATCATATCGTCGTAAAAAAATCTTATTGTGTCAATGATTTTACAAATGATTACAATGCTTACAAGGGAAATGCATATGGCCTCGCGAATACGTTGTTCCAAACCGGATATTTCCGGCCTTCGATCAGGAACAAAAAAGTAAAGAACCTTTTTTACACCGGCCAGTTGACGGTTCCCGGCGGTGGCGTACCGCCTGCTATTATCTCGGGAAAAATAGTAGCACGTGAAATTCTAAAAAGGATTAAGATCGATGAATACGCAGCTTGATCTCTTCCATAAAGTGTCAAGCGACTTTAGCCGCTTGCTGACCAGGAAGTATTCAACTTCTTTTTCACTTGCTATTCGGCTTCTGGCTCCGGGCATCCGGCAGGATATTTACAATATTTATGGCTTTGTGAGGATGGCAGATGAGATTGTAGATACCTTTCATGATTATCCGAAAGAGTATCTGCTCAACAGGCTTGAAGAAGATGTATTTCATGCCATCACAAATGGTATCAGCGTGAATCCGGCCCTGAATAGCTTTCAGAAAACAGTACGCAGATATAATATCACCAAAGACCTGATTGATTCTTTTTTGTTCAGTATGCGTTTAGATCTTCAGAAGCAAACTTATGGAGAAGATGAATATCGGAATTATATTTATGGCTCTGCTGATGTAGTCGGATTGATGTGCCTGAAAGTATTTGTCGATGGCAATGATGATCAATATGAAAAATTAAAGCCGATGGCGATGTGTCTTGGATCAGCATTCCAGAAAGTAAATTTTTTGCGGGATTTCAATATGGATGTCAATTTACTTGACCGTAGTTATTTCCCGGGCGTACTAGAAGGCCGTATGTCTTCAATAGATAAAGCAAAGATCATTGAAGATGTCAAAAATGATTTCAGGGAGGCCAGAAAGGGTATCAAACTACTTCCGAATACTGCCAGATTGGGTGTGCTCACAGCCTACAGATATTATATGAAACTTTTACTCAGACTGGAAAAATTGCCAACAGAGGAAATTCAAACCCAAAGAGTACGTGTACCTGATCTTAAAAAACTTCTCATTATTGCAACTTCATACCTGATCTATAAATTCTCGTTGAAAGAAGAAGCATGGTAAAAACCAATCACAATAGAAAACAATACTGCACATGGGATTTCTGATCATTATCGCAACATTTATCGGCATGGAGGGTGTGGCATGGTTTACACACAAGTATATCATGCATGGCTTACTCTGGGTGCTACATGAAGATCATCATGTAAAGACAGATGATGATTCCATCATCGAAAAAAACGATTCTTTCTTTCTCGTATTTGCCATTCCTTCGATGGCCCTTTTTGCTTTGTGGAATTTCATGGGATTGCATTGGGCGTTATATGTTGCCTTAGGTATCGCTCTTTATGGGTTGGCTTATTTTTTAGTGCATGATATTTTTATCCATCAACGGATAGGGTTGTTCAAACGCTCAAACAATCATTATCTGAGAGCAATTCGGAAAGCACACAAAATCCATCATAAGCATCTGACAAGGTTCAATGGTGAATGTTTCGGAATGCTACTGGTTCCTCTGAAATATTTCAGAGAATTAAGAAAGCTCAACCAATAATGTATTTATACCTGCTGCTGAACCTCGGGGCTGTTTGGTTCCCTCTAATATTTAGTTTTCACCCGAGACTGAATTTTTACAAGGAATGGAAATGGTTTTTCCCGGCAAATATTCTTGTTGCCTTATTTTTCATTATCTGGGATGCGTGGTTTAGGAAAGAAGGGGTTTGGGGGTTTAATCCCGAATATGTCTTAGGTTGGAATATCATAGGACTTCCGTTTGAAGAGATCCTGTTTTTTATTTGTATTCCATTTGCGAGTGTATTCACGCTCCACGCATTAAAAAAGATCTATCCTGATTTTAAGCTTACTGTTGATGTACGTAATACTTTGACCATTGTGCTCATCACATTTTGTCTTGTCTGTGGATTTTTCTTTATCCATAAAATGTACACCTTCTCAGCATTCTTCATGGCTGCTGTTTCTTTGATCGTTGCGCATTTTTATTTAAAAGAAAAGCTTGATCATTTTTACCTGATGTATGTGATCATATTGATTCCTTTTTTTATCATCAATGGCGTCCTGACGGGCACAGGCATTCCAGGGGAGGTCGTGTGGTATAATGAATCGCACATCATCGGGATTCGTTTGTTGACGATTCCGTTTGAAGATGTATTTTATGGAATGACGTTATTGTTGATGAATGTGATGGTACTGCAGAAAGTGAGAGAAGTGAGTGAGTAAGAGTGTGTGTGTATCAGGCGTATTTCAATCTGCCTTTTGGTTCAGGGATAATCCTATTGAGTTTTTGTGCTGTTTCAATCCATTCGGAAATAACAATCTCTGCATTTGATAAGGCTTCTGCATAAGATGGTCCGTCAGCAATACAACCTGATAATTCAGGCACCTCCGCAATAAAACTTCCATCATCAGGACTCCAATAGATGATGATTTCATATTTCGGTGCATTCATCTTATTCAATTTCATTAACTAATTTATATAAAATAATGATTTCCCTTACTTGTTTCATCTGATATGGTTTTGAATTCCCATCATTGCCCTTCTGTAAATTGATAATTTCTTCGACTCCATTTCTCCAGAAAATATGATGACTTCCTTTTATTCTTTCTTCAAATCCAAGCTTTTTCAAAAGTGTACATAAATCAACAAACGCGAAACTTTTATCAGCAGTCCCATCAAGCACCTTTGCCAGTTGTTTCTTAAATTTAGTCACCCATTATAGAATTTATGTCCACCTAAGTAGTCCGTAGTTTGAAACTACGGATAACTTCTATTCCTTTTTACATTACTTCTCTTTGCTCAATGCCTTTTGCTCAATAGCTTTTGCTCTCTGCCCTTTGCTCTTTATCTTCCTTTAAACTGCTGCATCATCTTTTGCATATTATCTCCTTTGCTCAGGTTGAACATCATCTTACGCATCTGATCAAATTGTTTGATGAACATATTCACTTCATTGAGATCACGGCCGCAACCTTTGGCGATACGTTGTTTGCGCATCATGTTGAGCATATCAGGATTTTCTCTTTCGGTCGGAGTCATGGATTGTATGATCGATTCGATTTTGACAAAAGCTTTATCATCAATGTCAATATCTTTCATCGCTTTCCCAACACCCGGGATCATGCTCATGAGGGATTTGAGATCACCCATCTTTTTGATCTGCGACATCTGTCCAAGAAAGTCATTGAAATCAAACGTATTTTTCTTGATCTTCTTCTCGATACGTTTTGATTCCTTCTCATCAAATTGTTCCTGTGCTTTCTCTACAAAGGTGACGATGTCTCCCATGCCGAGAATCCGCTGAGCCATACGATCCGGATAAAACATATCGATCGTATCCATTTTCTCACCGGTGGAGACAAATTTGATCGGCTTCCCTACAATGTATTTTATAGATAATGCTGCCCCACCCCGTGTATCACCATCGAGTTTGGTCAATACTACTCCATCATAATTAATAACATCATTAAATGCTAAAGCGGTATTTACTGCATCCTGACCGGTCATCGCATCGACCACAAAAAGAGTTTCATTAGGTTGCACAGCCTCTTTGATCTCGCGTATTTCTTTCATCATCGCTTCATCTATCGCTGTACGACCTGCCGTATCTATGATGACGACATCAAACCCATGCGCCTTAGCATGTTCGATAGCTTTGAGTGCAATAGCCGCCGGATCTTTTGATTCAGGTTCTTTATAGACAGGAACACTGATCGAATCTCCAAGCACGGTCAACTGATCCATGGCTGCAGGCCGATATACGTCGCAAGCCACGAGCAGAGGTTTATTATTTCTTTTCGTTTTCAGGAAATTAGCCAGCTTGGCTGAGAAAGTCGTTTTACCACTTCCCTGGAGACCTGCGATCAGGATGACACCCGGATTACCTTTCACATTGATGCCTGCTGCTGTGCCACCCATGAGATCGATCATCTCATCCTGGACGATCTTGACCATGAGCTCGCCGGGCTTGACAGAATTGAGTACGTTTTTCGTACCCATGGCTTTATCCTTGATTTTATCCGTGAATTCCTTTGCTATCTTATAGTTGACATCTGCGGCCACAAGGCTCCGACGGATTTCCTTGATCGCTTCTGCGATATTGAGTTCTGTCAGCTTTCCATCACCACGCAGGGTTTTGAATGCATTATCGAGACTATCGGTCAGTGATTGAAACATATTGAATAGAATGTAGGGTTTTGATCAATTCTAAAGCACAAATATAAGACGGAAGGCTGAGGGTGTACTTTATCCACCGGAAGGATTGGTTTCTACAGTTTTTACTTTCTTCTTTTTACCGGAAAAAATCTCTGAAAATTTATCGTATTCCCTTCGGTAGGCAAGACCTAAACCAACCTTATTTTTCCTGCCTTCAAACGTAACCTCATTCCTGTTGTACGCTCTGATTTTAAGCCGTCGGTCAGGGGTAATCCAATATTCAAGAGAAATATCACCGGCAAAATATTTTCCACCTTTGCTTGCTTCCAGAGCAGATCCGCTCACATAATTACCCCCCACATTGACAGACAAACGATCATTAAAAAATCCAATAGGCAGATTAGCACTATATGCACTGGCTGAATAATCACTGGGAGAACCATTCGGATCAAGTGTACCTGTTTCTTTATTTGGCAAGTCAACGGCAACATTCAAATCGATAGAGATGACATCACTCTTGATAAGGTCTCTGAGGAATCCACCGAGATAGTTAGAAAGTGTAGATGAAATCAAATCCCCCAGCGTGCTTGTAATCCCTTTTGACACATTTAAACTGACACCTGAAGTCGTAGGCAAAAATGACCTTGTGATCAGGAGTCCCATCACCTGCTCAAGCAATGCATTCTCATTAGCTTTTAATGCTTTTATTTTACTATCCACATATCCTTTAAGCTCCCCGGTCAGTGTAGGGAATTCAATTTCAAAAGCAATATTCGGATGAAGAAGTGATCCTGTAAGTATCATGATCAGGTCTATATCGACGCGCTCATTGGCCTGGCTGGTGAGACCTTTATTACTAACTAAATACTCTTCGATCAATGGCTTTATGGAGGCCTTAAGGTCTTTATACCTCGCCCTTATATCGATAGTGGCATCGTATGGATCTCCATCCCAGTGAATTTTTCCACCGGGCAACAATTCAAATTGTTTGCGGACAATTTTGAAATTTGTAAAAAGATAATCTCCTTTGGTAATGATATAATTGCCCTGCATCGTCAGATTACCTGACCTGCTCATTTTTATCTGAAGATCACCACTCCCCACACCTCGCAATACTTCACCTGTGTTATCATCAAAAATAATATCCACCTGTGCATCATCCGTGATCGTCATATTCATCGTCAGGTCAATACCACTCAACTTGAACTGGTTGATTTTTGAAACAGGCAATAAACCATTTTGAAGAAAGACAACAAAATCTTTATCTGTGCTGACTTTAGAACCTGATAAAGGAATATAGATATGCGTGCCTTTTGCAGTCACCAGGTCTACCTGCATTCTTAGATTAGCGATCGGACCAGAGAATTGAGCAATGACGGAACCTACTCCCTTTCCATAAAAATTTACATTTTCTTCAGAGGTAATATCAAGGCCAAGAATCCGGTCAGATGTAATGGTGGCCTTAAGTCCAAAATCTTTAAAATGATGATGCGTCAGACCTCCCTGTATGATAGCGGAATTCCCTTCAACGTCATAGAGCTTATCTCCTGAAAGATCAATCATGGTCTCGGTGATTTCGAATGGCTGATCGTGGAATGAATAAGATGTGCCGAGATAATTGATAGTGGTACTTCCGTTGTATACTCTTCCCTTACCTCTGGGATTAAGTTTATTTGTCTTTCCCTCAAGGTTCAGTGTAAAATCTACTGATCCTTCAGTATCATGTACATTGCCACCAAGGAAAAATTCGATGAAGTCCATTGGAAATTGCGTTCCTACCAAAGCTAGTCGGAGATAATTCTGATCCGCTTTTGGAATGGAATTTATCGGGGGCAGAAAAGCCCCTGTCCCCTTGAGATGTACTTCGTCTCCACGCATATTCATCGCCACATCGAGCTTGACGGAATCTTTTGGATCATTCATGATCGCCTTGATCGTCCAGTCACCATATGGTTTATTGTTGACCCGAAGTGCGGGAATGTGAAGCATCGAATTAAATTGCCTGATGTTGTATATGTTGTCTATTCTCAGGTCAATTGTGTACGTTCCGGCAAATTGAAATTTATCATTGATCCAAAGTGAATTGAGATAACTTACATCAAAACCGGTGATGAATGCTTCTATACCCTTGTTATCAACATCGTTCACGACGATCTTCCGGTCACCTGAATAGAGTTCGGTATTCTCAAGATTGAATTCACCTTTTTTAAGCTGTACTTTGTTTGAAGCAGGCATCACCCAATCTCCGTCAAGCATCTTCAATTTGATCGGATTAAAGTTGAATGTCCACGCTCCATCCTGAGGATCTGCATTGATTTCAAGATCTAACTCTTTGATGATATCCGCTATATCATCAGTTTTGACGCGCATCCTGATACTATCATCCGTGGCACTACCTGTGATGAGGACATCTTCAAAAAAAAGATTCTCTTTTAAGTCGGCAGCTATCACTTCAAGACTCAAATCCGCTTTTCCCTTTTTCTCACTGAAATTTATGGTTGACCCATAAACATTGACTCCTCCATAATGTAATTCAGGTAACTCAATATAACCGCTCGTCTCCTGAGCATTGAGATTAAGTGTGCCGTATGTGTAGGCATTTTTGATCTGGAGGTCTTTTGCACCCAGGAGGTCAAGCCAATGTTGACTATCATGAACATGAAGATCCCATGAGAATCGTTGATTAAACTGTGTAGCGATTATTTTCTTAGGCGCATCTATTGTAGTGGGGTATTGCTCATGCAGGTACTGTTGCAGTTGATTTGGAAATGAGATTGGATCAAACACGCCACTGAATGTACCGGAGGCGATATCTGATTTGAATCTATAGTACCTGTCATTAGATACCGAATCGATAAGTGCAATCACGGAAAGTGTATCGAGAGAATAGTTGACACCTTTGATCGTGGCTTTCACATTTTCACCCAGTAATGAACCATGAAATTGATCTATGTTGCCTGCTGTCAGATTGACATCAAATGATCCACTGATGGAAACAGGTATATCACCAAACCCCAATTGTGATAATCTCACACTATCAATTCGAGCCACAAAATCAAGTTTTGGCTGACTACCCTTTAAGTCAACATTACCTTCGAAATGCATGACCACATTAGGGTCATTGATATCGAGTGTTCCACTAAACAACTTGCCACTGATCTGACCATCTAATCTCGTATTGTGATAGGTGTAATTTTTGTACGTGAAGGAGGACATCACTGCTGACAAATCAGCAGAAAGTGATTCGGTGGTCAGTCCCTTTCCTTCAATCACCCGTCCTGTCATTGTGATGCGTCCCACATCAGGTTGGTTGATCAAAGTACCGATATCAAAATTGTCCAGACTTATGGCACCGGAATACTTGCCTTGAGCAATGCCATCGATGGTGTTGAGATTCATGTCCAGCGTAAGGCCCCCAAGTGATGTATTAAATTTTCCGAATGCAACAAAATTGTCAGGGTATCCATCAAATTTTCCGGTGAAATTGATCTGACCCAGCTTATCGACAAGTGGAGGCATCTTCAATCCCGGGAATAGATCTTTAAGGCTCGCGGCACTAAATTTTGACTGGTCAAGATCCAGACTAAGAAGCTGTGCACCTTTGATGGCAAGTCCACGTGATCTGAAATCGCCGGTCAGGCTGATACCACCGATCCCTGCATTCATGTTCAGGATTTTAAGACGGTTGACAATACCATTTATATTTCCCTGCAACACAATATCCTTGTCCTGATTATCGGAGAAGAAGGTCACATGCGCCAATGCCGGAACTAATGACATCAGATCATCAACATGCAATCGAATATCCGCTGAAGGAAGATTGAGATGAACAGAATCAGCAAATGATTTGAAATCAGAATATCCGGAATACGTGAGCCTGATCGAATTTTTGATAAGACTATTTTTTGTCTTAATGACGAGATCTTTGAGGTCGATTCCTTCAGATGAAATATCGGCTGCTGAAGTTGAAAAATTTTCAAGTTCGAATCCGTTTTGATGCAACACATGGATCATGACATCTTTTGCTTTCACATGAGTGCCCCGCATTTGCAATGAATCCATCTGGATATCCACATCATCAAGACTGAGATGTGCATAGTCAAGACCATGCGCCTGGCTGATATCAATGGGTTTACTTTGATTGTCAATATAAATTTTCCCATCCGTCCATTTCAACGCATCAACATCGAAAGCCCATGATTTTCCGGAAGGTTTTGCTGAAACAGGCTCAATAATGTTGACGGGTCTTGAAGTGAAATAGATATCGGGTTGATCAAAATCAAGATCACTGATATCTATAAATTTTCCGGCGAGGTCCATCGAATCCAATTCAATGTCCGCGCGATGAAAAAACATATCGACTAATGTACCGGTCGAGTTGTCATCAAATTTTACATGCAATTGATTTCCGCTCACCTTTTTAAGATCAAGACGGAATGGGGCAGCACCTGTATCCGCAGGCGGAGGGAACATTCTGATCAAAGCCAGATCAATATTCGTCAGCGAATCACCTTCTTTCTTTTCAATATTGAGCAAACCATTTTCAAGAACGACCTGGTTGATTGTCAATCGCTTTGAAAATAGATCCCATAGATTTTTAAAATCTACCTGCAGAAGACCTACATTGATCAATGTATCTGACGGCCTGTCCGGAGACCCGATGAGGACATCCTTCAGGGTGAGGTCTGATATCGGATTCAGGCTGAACCCTCCTATCGATACTTCAGTCTTGAGGCTTTTGGAAATGATCTTGCTGATCCTTCCTGCCCCCCACATCTGAACGAAAGGGAGCTCGATCACGATCATCAATGTCAGGAAAATAGCTAGAAGAATCAGTACAAACCGTCTGAGCCAAAAGGCGATACCTCTTGGCTTCTTTTCTTCCGACGACTTGGATTCCTCGTTTTCCTTACTCATTGAATGCTCCTATAACGTCTTATCCTGCATTAAGATCATACAGGAGATGTGATTTCATAAACTATTGTATTAATGGTTTTTAGCCTCCTGAAGTTTATTAAATATTGCAATAGCATCCATAGCGGGCTTTACATCATGCACTCTTAGTATGGTTGCACCTCCTTCAAGTGCAGCCATATGAAGTGCAGTGGTGGCGAAAAGTGTTTCTTCAACGGGCCTATGTATGACTTGGCTAAGCGATGATTTACGGCTCAGGCCAATTAAAATGGGGCATTCGAGGAAATTTAATATCTCAAGCAGGCGGATGATCTGAAAGTTCTGATCCACTGTCTTTGAAAATCCGAAACCCGGATCCAGGATGATATCCCGTATCCCTCGCTGATGAAATATTCTCAATTTATTAACAAAATACGATACAAGGTCCCTTGTAAGGTCTTCGTAGATGGTATGGGTCTGCATATCCGCAGGTTTACCTCTCATATGCATCATGACATACGCAGCTTTAGAGGATGCCAGGACATCAATCATCCGGGGATCTAAAGATCCTCCTGAGATATCATTGACCATTGTGGCCCCGGCATTTATAGCCAGATCAGCTACTTCTGACCTGTAGGTATCAACTGAAATAACAGCTTCGGGAAATGAAGCATGTAGTTCTTCTATAGCCGGAATCACCCGGTCTGCTTCCTCCCGGAGTTCGATCTCTATAGCTCCGGGACGGGAAGACATACCACCCACATCAAGGATTTTTGCGCCATCCTCAAGCATCCGGCCTGCTATGTCTATCAATTCACCCCCGGGATCTCCTGTCCGGCTTGGAACATAAAAGGAGTCAGGTGTAATATTTAAAATGCTCATCACCACCGGAGTAGTGAGATCAAGCAATATCTGACCGCATCGGACTGAATGTGGAGAATGTTTCATTAACAACTGCTTAAAGCCTCATTTTTAATGAATTAAATTAACTTGCGTCAAAATTAATCCATTGGCCAGGACTAAGATCACACGTTACGTTATATCCATGCTGTTTGTTTTAGTGACAGCATTCGCGATAGACTCAGCTAAAAGTCTGCATTTTTTATCACCCCAGAACCAGGAGCAGGCATGTCAGATTGATGACTGCCACAAATATCTTCACTGGGATCTGGGTATAGTAGGCATTGAGACCCTGAAACTCAGACCAAATGATGTCCTGGGCCAGTTACTTTCCAATCGTGGAGTTGAATATTTCAAGATCAACCAGCTCATAGAAGCAGCTAAATCTATATTTCCTTTCCGCTCGATTCGTGCAGGTAAAGATCTGACGATCGTAAGTGATCTAGCAGATTCAAGTATTCAGGCGCTGGTATATGAGCCGGATCCGTATCGCCAGATTCTCTTTCATCTGGATGATAGTGTACGTGTTGAGGTCATCAATAAGGATGTTGAAGTACGTACAGAAACCGCAGGTGGTGTGATTGACCAATCTTTGTGGGTCAGCATGAGCGATTTGGGTTTGCCGATGGAACTGATTGCCTCGATGGAAAATGCGCTTGGTTGGTCAGTTGACTTCTATCATATCCAGAAAGGAGATGAATTTCAGTTGATCTATGAAAGAAAATATGTTGATGGGCAGCCATTGGGTATCCAAAAATTAGTGGGCGCGAGATATACTTCAGGAAACACGGTGTATAATTCTATTCTTTATAAGGGAAGTGATTATGAAGGGTACTTTGATCTTGAAGGCCGTCCGATGAAAAAGGCTTTTCTGAAATCTCCTGTAGAATATGCCCGCATCTCCAGTTGCTTCAACATGACCCGTTTCCACCCTATCCTAAAGAGAGTCAAACCACATTTAGGAACTGATTATGCTGCTCCATGTGGTACACCCATCAGGGCAGTTGCTGACGGTAGAATTACAGCGGCTTCCTTTACTTCCGGTAATGGCAATTTTGTGAAGATAAAACATGACAAAACCTATGACACACAATATCTTCATATGTCACGTTTTGGGTCGGGTATCCATCCGGGTGTGTTAGTAAAACAAGGCCAGACGATTGGCTACATCGGTCAGACAGGATTAGCCACAGGATGCCATGTTTGTTTCCGTTTCTGGAAAAACGGAAAACAGGTGAATCCGATAAATGAAAAAATGCCACCTCCTGCAGCTATGGACCTGTTGCAATTGCCGGGTTATCTCGAATACAGCAAGGGGATCAAGGAAAAACTGGATAAGGTGATCATCATTAATCCTGCGGATCATCAGGGAGATGAAGGTCCTGCGGTGAGCATGTCGAAATCGTAAGACAGTAAGACAGTAAGACAGTAAGACAGTAAGACTGTAAGACTGTAAGACTGTAAGACAGTAAGACAGTAAGATAGTAAGACAGTAAGAG
>JBATMM010000241.1:0-1544 GCA_049289835.1 Saprospiraceae bacterium
GCTTCGCGAAATTTCTCTCCTACTTCGACTAGCGCTCAGCACACCGCCTGTGTTTCATTGCTTCGCTCGAAAACTCCGGGGTAATAAGTTACCACCTTTAATAACCCCGGGGTTTTTGAAACAATGCGTAGCGAGATTGAGAAACACAGGGGAGGAGAATTTTTCTTAGAAATATAAAAGCAACAAAATAGGAACTCAGGAATGAAAAATTCGAAGGGGCTAAGGGCTGACCTTTTAGCGTACAGGTTTTAGGCCACGATGCAAAACCCTATTTTTATACATCAAAATTCTAAATCACATAACACACCTCTTCTCCGTTCTATCCTCAATAATGAAATCCTTCTTTATCATATTGACTATTGCTTTCCCGCGTCATTTCCTTCGTCATGACGGGACTCTTGTGCTGAGCGTGTTTAGGTTGAGTAAAGCAGTCGAAGTATTCGCTGCGCTCGGATTGCTTATTGCCTATTGCTTATTGCCTATTGAAATAAAAGCTCAAATAAATAATTGCACCGGAGCGATCGTCGTATGCTCTGATGATAATATCAATCTCAATCCTATTGGCCCTGGTATAGATGATTACGCTAACCCGAATAATATACCTGGTTGCATCACGGATCTTGAAAAAAATTCGTCCTGGTTTTATTTTGAAATTGATCAGAACGCACCACCATCGTTGATATTGGGTTTTGTCATCCTGCCCAATGGCGGATTTGGAGAAGACTATGACTGGGCATTATACGGCCCGGATGTACGCTGCAATAATCTTGGGGCTCCTATCAGATGTTCTTCTTCAAGTTCCTTTTGTGATTTTTGTCCCGAGACTGGTATGGGAAATAACACCACAGATTTTTCTGAAGGTCCCGGTTCAGGAGATGGTTTTGTCATGACATTGATTGTTCAACCCGGACAAGGATTTTTTTTAATGATCGACAACTGGCAGGGATCTAACAAAGGATTTAAACTTACCTGGACAGGTTCGGCAGCACCTTTTCTGAATTGCAATGTAGTGGTGCCTTGCGGTATACTTGCAGTGGCCGGTCCTGACATCAATATATGTGGTGGAGAGAAACCTATTTTTTCTCTTCATGGTTCGAGTACAAATAATCACGGCACCGAGACGTACAATTGGTCCGGCACAAATGGAGGAACCGGTTTTCTGAGTGATCCGAATAATCCTAATCCGGACATTCACTTGCCTGCAGATTTTACAGGGACCATTGTTTATACACTCAATGTTGAAGAGGATAGTTGCAAGAGCAAGGATAATCTGACATTGTTAGTGTCTGCGCCGGATGCGATCATTAACCCGGTCGGTCCATTTTGTGAAACTGCACCTCCTCAAATACTATCAGCATCGCCTGCAGGTGGCACATGGGGAAGCGCTGTCAATGGAAATATTTTTGATCCCAGCACACTCGGTCCGGGAATACATACAGTGACGTATACGGCTACGGATAGCAATCACTGTGTGAATACAGATTCCATCGATATCGAAGTGTTCATGGATTCCGGCATTACGATTGGTTTAGGACAGGATATAT
>JBATMM010000242.1:0-15052 GCA_049289835.1 Saprospiraceae bacterium
ATTCTCTGTCATGCCATAGACAACCTCCTTCTGTGACCATTGCTTTATGCAACGAGATACTGTCAAGCGACTTTACAGGATAGATTGTGATGTTGTTGATGAAAGGATAAGATGGCATAAGTTGTGGTCAGGGGCATCAAAATGCATACCTTATTATAAAAGTAAAAGAAGCTATTTAGCACAGCTTTCAAAAAAAAGCCCCGGATCTCTCCAGGGCCTTCACTACTCCACAAATCTTGCCACATTACGAATTGAGGTCCGTTACTTTGAGGAATTTCTCCGAACTGGTCATGGAGATACCACAACGTTTTGGCGCGATCGTCTCGTAAGTATTGCCGCATGTAGAGCATATGTAGTAAATCGTCGGTAATGATTTTACATTATTACTTTCTAAGGCAGCAAGCGCTTTTTCATAGAATGGTTTATGTTTTTGTTCTGTCTTATAGGCATAATTCAGACTGACCAGAGACAATTGATTATCTGCCGTATTTGCATTTTTCAAAAACTCAGGATACATCGTTGTGATTTCGTATGTCTCACCGGCTATAGCATCTTTCAGATTTTCATTGGTAGTCTTTACTGTAAACTCAGGTGTAATAACCGGAACTTTCTGGCCTGCATCTTCCAATACAGCTTTGTGGTTGTTAGCATGAATATGTTCTGATGTAGAAGCTGCTTTGAACAGTAAAGCAATTTCATGATAGCCTTCTGCTTCTGCCTTTTGACTGTAAGCGGCATATTTGGCACTTGCGGTAGTTTCGCCTTTGAATGCATCCTGCATATTTTTGTAGTTTATTGAGTTTGCATCCTGAGATTTAACTGAGGATACTGCTTTTTCATCTGATTCATTTTCGGAATCATCTTTTTCCACGGCTTCATTTTCATTGGCTGCCGTCATGGATTCCATAACCGGTTTTTGCATTTCGTCCTTCGCTGTCGAAGTGCCTGTACATGATGTCATCATCGCAACTGAAAAGGATGATGCGAGAATTAAAAGGATCGCTAATGTTTTCATTATATTTTTTTTAAATTGATTTTAATTAATTGAACGATGCAAAGATGCAGGTGAGGAACTTTTGACTTCCTTTGACAATTCTTAAAATCAGCTTAATAAAATGAGGTACCCGGAATCAACGGGGGAATTGCAATGAAAAAGTAGTACCTGAGCCCAGTTCACTATCGACAGTAAGTGCGATGTGGTGCAGATCGGCTAGTTTTTTTGCAATAGACAGTCCAAGGCCACTGCCTTTCACTATGGAACTTCTTGATTCATCAGTGCGATAGAACCTATTGAAAATATGGGGTAGGTTTTCTTTTGCTATTCCTTCCCCATCGTCTGCGATGTTCAGGCTTTTCGTGACAGGATTCCAGGTGATGATCACATGTCCATTTTCCTTCCCATACTTAATTGCGTTATTGATAAGGTTGTCGAGGATCAATTCGATATGAAATTTATCCCCGGGGACAGTGATATCGTTTTCTATCTGAACCTTCAGGCTTATTTTTTTAATGTCAGCTGCTTCCTGCCATTTTTTTCGCATGGCAGAGATGACCGTGGACAGTATGACTGTTTCTTTTTTTAATAAAGCCACACCGGATTCGATCCTGGCCAGTTGCAGTAGTTGATCGAGAAGGCCATCCAGTCGATCCACTTGCTTGATGATGTCCGCTATTTTTTCTTCATATACGCCGGATTCGCGCGGTTTGCGTATCAGCACTTCAAGCGTACCTCTGATCGAGGCCAGAGGTGTTCGGATTTCATGAGATGCATCACTTGTAAATTGTTTTTGCTTCAACATACTCGCTTCAATCCGACCGAGTAGTTCATTGATGGTTGTGGTGAGTTGATGTAATTCATCCTTACGATCGGGAATGGGTAATCTGGTGCTGATGTTCGAGTCGCTGATGCCAGAAGCTGTTTTGATCAATTGGTGTACAGGCTCAATGGCTTTATTAGCGGCCACAGAGGAAGCAATGAATTGGATGATCAGCATAAAAGGATATGAAAAAAGTAATAACAGTATCAGGTTGTTAAGAATACTATAGGATTCTTGTTCCGAGATGGCGATGGTGAGCTGCCCGATGATTTTATCTTTTTCATTTTTTATAGGAAACTGGCCGAGTCGTATTTTCTGGCCGCTAATGTCTGAGCTATAAAATGTTTCCTGTGTATTATTCGGGTTAAACAGGAATTGATCTTTCAACAGATTGGTGGAATGAAAGATGACTTTGCGGTTATTATCTACGATCTGAAGAAAGGTAGGATTCACTTCGACTTTGCTGTGCTCTGCCTCATCCCATTCCGGCATTTTATTGATGATGATTGAATCTCCCCGCCAGTCAAGATTGTTGAATACTTCTTCTTTTTCAACTACGATATCATTGTCCAGATGTGCATAAGCTGTTTTGCTGACGACAATATAGATGACCCAAAAAACTAAAGCCGTTGTGATCGCCACGGCCAGTGTATTGAATAGCGCGATCCGGTTTTTGAATTTCAGATTCATTCGTCTTCTTCTATTTTATAGCCGACACCCCTCACGGTAATGATAAAGGAAGGTACATCAGGACTATCCAGTTTTTTTCGCAGGGCATTGATGTAGACATCAATCACTGAATTGTCATGATCATAATGAATATCCCATACCTTCTCGATGATACGGGTACGTCTGCATACTTTGCCTTTGTTGCGTAAAAAATATTCAAGCAATGCAAATTCCTTTTGCGTAAGCTCAACCGCCTTGTTTTTTTTAGTGACGGTGTGCTTTTCGATATTCATTTCAATATCTCCGGCGGTGAAGAGTACTACTTCATTTTCCCTTGTGCGCATCAGTACACGGATACGGGCCAGCATCTCTTCAAATGAAAATGGTTTGCGGATATAATCATTGGCGCCAGCTTCCAACCCAAATATGGCATCATCGACAGTGTCTTTGGCTGTCAGGAATATGATCGGGACGACTTTGTTGACTTTTCGGATTTCACGGCATATTTCGATTCCATTGAGTCCGGGAAGCATCCAGTCAAGTAATATCACATCGTACTCTTTGATATTGTCAATGGCAAGTTCAAGGCCTTTTTTTCCATTTGATGCTACATCTACTGCAAATCCTTCTTCCTCCAATCCATCACGGATAAAACGGGCAATGGAGGTTTCATCTTCAACAACAAGTAGACGCATTTTTTTTAGTTCAGGCTATTATGTTTTCAAAGATAGAGATTGATTCTCTTAGTCTTCCGAATCGGTATTTGAATCAGGAAATGTCAATTCAACACCTGCTCCATGATTGTACACTAAATGGCCCCCCAGGTAACCTGTTCTGGCCAGTGAGCCAATCAATGCTGCAAACAGAAGTATCCCTGTCACTCTTGACCATGCAGCTTTGTACTTGAGCAGAAAAATCGCTACATAGAATACACTCACGATACCGGAAAGCCAGATGGTGAGCAGCGCAGCATTTTCATGCAGTTCGATGGGGCCTTCCAGTGGTCCCTCTTCTACGCCTTCCCCTGCATAGCTACCACTCAGAAAGGCTGCTGCCGAACCCAGTGATCCCAAGACAAGGAGATAAAAAGCCGCATTCCTGTAAAATTGATTTTTACTGAAGAGCGATATTACTTCCGACAAAAACCCGGCCATGAGTAGGGCTATCGGAAAATGAACGATCATGGCGTGAAGATGAGTTGCTGAAATCATGGTGTTTTTTTTATACAAATGTCCATGCTTCCGTGTTCAGAGATGATGAGACTTTTCTTAAAATCAGCTTAAGAATTGAATGTTTCTCATCAATGAAGTATTCATTTATTGTGCTTCACATCTTTTCGAAATAAAAGTATGTCTGTGAAAACCTGATTATTGCCGCTTATGTAATGTCAACGACGCCATCCTTGCTATAGTATCCGCCGTCAGATCACCTTCTGGTGTAAATGACCATACAAACAATGATTTTATCGGATGATCTTTTCGTATGTTTTCAATAGCTTTCAGTGTGAGTCGCAATGCAATTCCTTTTCTCCGGTATTCTTCAAGCACCAATGCCGAACATAAGTAAAGAGCGTCATACTTTGTATCGGGTTGTGTCAGTTCAAAAAGCTGCTTTTCTGATATTTCATGGCTGAGAAATTTAGTCATTAAATTCTGAGTTGTAGGTATGATCAAAATCCAGGCTACAGGACCATGTCCATCATCATATTCAGACACTGTGGCAGGATGAAGTCGCTGCAATCGAGGTATCATACCCGGGTCAACATCAATCTGCTCAGGATCATTTTTTGCAGCAAAGACATCTTCTGCCAGTTGGATCATTCGTTCGAAATTACTCGCCACGCAACAATATTTATTTAGTAAATATGGAATACTTGCCGTCCAAAGTTATTCATTGATTTTGACATCAGTAAGGTAAGTGTAGAAGCCACCAATGGCAAGGAATTGTATTCAATATAAGGATTGACCATTTCGTATTGCAGAGGAAAGAATGATCTTTGTTTTGACTCTTTTAGTGACAGCAATACGAACAAACATATACCACTGATGTTTGTTACTTAACTTTCATTTAGTTTTCGCAAGATTGAGAGCCAGGATCGGGATAAATCATAGTACAACTGCTTTTTTGATTTTTAAAAGTTTATTTTTCTACATACACATGAATAAAACAAAGCTTTACTCTTTTCTGGTCCTTGTATTCTTGTCTGCCAGCCTTTCCTTTTCAATTGCTCAGGTCACTTCTCCCGAAGCCGTGAAAGCGATGATCAGACGTTACAAAACGGATCCTCGCGGTCCTTACAGGGATATACGATGGTTTTGCAAAGATGGAACTACCCGTGATCCTCATGATCCCTGTCCCGATCATAAGGGATCTCAGCGCGCCCGTCTTAAAGATGAAGTGATTGCATTGGCCGAAAAGGATCATATCTTCCTGGGACAGATCCTCGCTTCAACGCAGAATATAGATTTCTGGGATACTCCCAATGCACAATCCCGGCTCAAACAATATCAACTTGAACTCTATCTCCGTAACAATGATGATGGATGGATCAACCGCAGAGCTCAATTTTACAGAGGGGCTACCCAGACAGAAGATGAGAGCAATTGGGGTGCTGAATTTTATAAATGGCTACTTGCTGATGCCGATATTCTCCGGTCAAATTATTACCTGATCAGACAAAGTGCTAAGGATATTCCACATGCCGGTGATAATAATGATGCCCAGATCGTGAGAGCTCTTTCAGCAGAGATAGCAGAAGCACTTCCTGCTTTCCAGGAATTGAGGATTAAAATACATGGCACTCCTGATGCAGGCGACAGAAGACGTGTCAGGGATTTTGAAGAGAAAAACAAAAACAAGATTACGCCCGCCATAGACTCCATGTTTAATAAATTGAACATCGGTCTGGCACTTATATACAGACCATTTAAGGTGAGTGATTTTGATAGTTATCTGAATGTTTTACCTGCAGAAAGCGATGCGGCCTTAGCGTTACAATCTTTCACCCGTAAATTCAGCACGATGGATTGTCCTCCAGAACAATGTCAATTGATCAGTCAGACAGCACTGTTGTTGCGCCGCGCCATGCTCACACCGATGAAGAGTTATGCCAGACTTGCCCTGATCGATGCATCTAATAAACTTGAAAGCCTTCTCAATACAGAAATCACATTGTGGAAACCTTCATACCTGAGTGATTTACTTGATCAGGTACATTGTCTTTCTGAAGCTGCTACGGCATTTGGCTTTCTGGAGCTTTGGGAATGGGATCAGATCAATCCTTCTCTGGCTGTCACTGTGGGCGATACGATTACTTTAACACAGTTGAGTGATTATAGTGAAAGTGGTCGTCATGTAGCGGAGTGGGGAGCAGGTATGGTCAGGGCACAATACATGGATGTCATTAATACATACCGTGATTTTGAACCTCTTGCTGCAGGTTTTTATGATGACCGTGTACGTTCTTCAGTCCTTTTGCCATTAGGTCGTGTGGTCAGCTGGCTCGGTGATGAATTTTCTCATAAAGCAGGTTTTGCCAATCATGTTCTTGGTATTCCTGATCAATCCTCCATTCATGGTCTCAATCCGGGATTTACTGTCGGTGAATTAGTAGTCGTATCAGAATCTCCCGAATCAATTGAACTTTCTCCCGATAAAATATATGTCTTTCATCATCCACCGGCCAACCTGAAACCAATAGCCGGAATCGCCACAGTGACAGAAGGAAATACAGTTTCTCATATTCAATTGTTAGCTCGTAATCTGGCTATACCCAATGCAGTGCTTTCTCAGGAAAATATGGATCAAATAAAAGCGTACAATGGAAAAATGATTTTCTATGCTGTCTCCAACAAAGGCACTGTCATCATGAAGCCTGTCGCTGACATGACTCCTTATGAACAGAAACTCTTTGAAAAGAAAAAGCGAAGTGAAGAAAAAATATCCGTGCCCATCGCCAGGATCGAACTTCACAATCCACATGTCCTGAACCTCAACACCATAAATTCTTCCAATTCGGGAAAAGTCTGTGGACCGAAAGCTGCTAACCTCGGTCAGTTGAAACAAATGTTTCCTGACAATGTCGTCGATGGTTTGGTTGTTCCTTTCGCTGTATTCCGTCAGCATATGAATCAAAAAATTCCCGGGCAGGAGACTAACTATTGGGCTAAAATGATCGGAATATTTGATAAAGGAGAATGTCTGAGATGTAGCGGAGTGTCTGAGCCGGAGATTGAAACATTTCTTCTTCAGCAATTGGATACACTTCGTACGCTGATCAAAGCCATGCCTTTTCTTCCTTCATTCAAAGAAGAGCTGGAGCAACAATTCAACAGTGTATTTGGAATGCCCATGGGTAAGGTACCGGTATTCGTGCGCAGTGATACGAACATGGAAGACCTTAAAGATTTTACAGGTGCAGGTCTTAATCTTACCGTATTCAATGTAGTCGATCCTGAAAAAATATTCCAGGGTATTCGTGATGTTTGGGCTTCACCTTATACAGAACGAAGTTTCCGATGGAGGCAACGTTATCTCAACAATCCTGAAAATGTATTTCCTTCCATTGTCATCATACCAAGTGTAGATGGTGATAAATCAGGAGTGATGATTACAAAAGGGATCACGACAGGCATTAACGGAGACCTTACGATTGCTTTCAATCATGGTGTTGCCGGAGCAGTTGATGGACAGGCTGCAGAGACCTGGTTACTGGACATGGATTGTCATGATCACCTGATCACACCGGCAAGAGAACCAAATTATACAACAATACCTGCAACAGGTGGAAGCGTAAAAAGGCCAACCACTTTTGAAGAACGAATTCTAACACGCGAAAACCTTGATGCCTTAAGGATGTTATCGGAGCGAATACAATATGAATTGCCGAAAGCTCCCGGAATAACTACGAATGGCCCATTTGATATGGAACTTGGATTTAAGGACAATAAATTATGGCTTTTTCAGGTGAGACCATTTAATGAAAATAAACAAGCGACTACATCGGAATTTCTGCAAAACATTACGCCTGATTTTGATGCCTTACGTACCATAATACTTTAACCGATTCATAGGAGCATGGAATTCAGAAAAGCGATACTCACATTACTGGTGATCTGTGCATTCATCACTAAAGGACCGACATACCCGATCGATGGATATCCTTATACAAATATCAGGAGACTATATTATCTGGATCAGGTGTCTGAGGGCAGATTAAAAGGTGCAAAAATAATCCCGGGCGCAATGAAATCTGTGGATGATATTCATTTAAATCTGACGAATACCAAAGGAGATAGTCTTGATTCAATACCGATTCAGGATGAGGGGTTGCAGGCTGCTATCAACAAGTTGTTTCCAAAGCTCAATGAAAACTATAGTGTGGCTGTGCTTGATATCACATCCGGTCATCCGACACGTTATGCCAGTCGAAAAGAAACTGCAGGTTATCAACCAGGAAGTGTGGGCAAGCTTGCTGTGTTGACAGGATTTTTTACAGAGCTGGCAAAAATTTATCCGGATTCCTTCAGCATGAGGCAGGATTTGCTTTGCAATAAAGAAGTTCGTGCAGGTACGTGGGCGTTAAGCGATGAGCATACTGTTTCTATTTTTGATATGGAGACTGATGTTCTCAAGAGACGACAAGTCGTGGCTTCTGATGTATTTCGATTGTACGAATGGTTGGATTACATGATGTCTGTGAGTAACAATGGTGCTGCTTCCGTGTGTTGGCGGGAAGCGATATTGATGCATGTGTTTGGAAAAAAATATCCTGATCTCACCGAAAAGGAAGCAATGGAATATTTTACAATAACACCCAAATCCGAACTATCAGATATAGCCATTGCTGTAGTCAATGATCCACTGCGCGTGATGGGAATCACTAGTGATGAATGGCGTCTTGGTTTGCTGTTCACCGACGGAGGATCTGACTGGATTCCGGGTCAGGGAGGAAGTATCGGCACTCCATTGGGTCTTATGAAATTTTTGATCCATCTTGAACGAGGGTTGGTGGTGGATCAACGCACTAGTCTTGAAATGAAAAGATTGATGTATATGACTGATCGCCGTATACGATATGCAGGATCACCGGCATTGAAGAATGCAGCCGTCTATTTCAAATCAGGAAGTCTCTACAAATGTGCAGCTGAGCCCGGATATGTCTGTGAAAAGTATAAAGGCAATGTGGACAATTTTATGAATAGTGTTTGTATCATCGAACATCCTGATGGTACTACTTATATGGTGGCACTCATGTCCAATGTAAGAAGAAGGAATAGTGCATCTGATCATATGGCGCTGGCGGCATCAATTGATAAGATTGTGAGACGGCTTTGAGTGCAACAATAGTCGTTTCGGCTCCGCTCAACGACCGGGATTCTCATGCACAACAGATCTTTATTAAGTATCAATATTCGAGTATATCACTAGTATCATCATCTCGGCTACGCTCGATGATTATAATTGAATCATTGATCAATTCTGCCAGTCTCGATGATTTAAAATAAATCGATGAGCGAAGTCGAAACGATACTACTAGTATATATCATTGTGCATTTAAACAAAGAGAATCACTGTGTACGAATATCCCGGTCGTTGAGCGTAGCCGAAACGAAATGCGAGGATCATCGTTCATTGACTGACATTCTGATCAAAGGATCAAACATTGGATTTTTGAGTGCTTCAATAAGTTTCAGTACGACCAGCTTGATATCCTCATCTTTTCCTTTTAACAGGGATTCATAACTGGAATATTCTGTAGGTATGCCCAGATCAAGTCGGTCCAGATCATGACTGGATAAATTATTCTGCAAGGCGGATTCTACAAGCGATATCACTACCTTCTTATATGGAGGTTCAAGTATGTTGTCCAATAATTCCACTGTACTGATACGTATATTCTGATCCTGATGCCGAAGATCTTCAAATAGGGGAAGGATCATTCCGGGAGGATAATGTAGGCCAACGATCCAGAATATTCGTTTCAGATTGTGATCGAGTTTTCGTTCCAGCATGTCTATCAATTCATTTCGGGCAGACGTGATGGCCGGAGTTTCTATATATTTTTTTCGGGACTCTCGTGCTGCATAACTCAAGGCAAGGGTGTCCTTATAAAGATCTGTTTCCTGCATCAGGAAAGACATGATCCGTTTACTGCTGATGGCCAGATGTGGAAATTTTTCTTTCACTCTGTGCAATACCTCCAATACCTCGAGTTTTACAGATGGAGGATGAGGATGAACTAACAGGTTGAAAAGGAAATCAACGGCTTGCTGGGTATCCATGTTCTCAGCTAGTGAAGGAAGCCCCATCAGAATTCCGTAAGGTGTGTTTTTATCATTGCTCACTTCGTAAAGCATAGGCAGTAACGTTGACGGTTTGTATTTCGCTAAGGCTTTTTTTGCTGTACGTTCAGCTATTTCATCAGGCAGAAATTCAAGCAACACTTTTATATAGTCAGGGTCTTGTGTATTGCCCGCAGCCAGAATAGCCTGTCTTCTGACGGATTGATTTTCATCGTTTAAATATTGGTTGAGGATCGGGTAGAATGAAGCGATCTTACCATACCCTATGGCCCTGGTCACGATGAGCTTTGAAGCAATGATATCTTCAGGCAAGCCTGCATTTCCGGACCGGGAGATGTTTTCAAGAAGCCGTTCTTCCAGTAAAAACTCACGTTGCATTTCTATATTATCACGTGTCTCGGTAGCAAGTCCTACAAGTGCTGCACCGCTTATCGCGGGATCAGGATCCTGGAGATAATCGTTGATAAATTTCGTACGATTTTGTCTTGTATGGGCCAGTAGACATGAAAAGGCGCGTGATCGTACGATGTCATCAGGATCTTTCAACAGAGGCTCAATCCATTTCGTGATAGAATGATCTGTATGATAATACAGACAATTGAGCGCGGCATGGCGGATCTTTGGTGAATCATGTGCCAGCAACGGAATCACATCATTCATCAGGCGGAGATCCTTATTTTCTTCGATAGTGTGCAGAACGAATAGAATTTGTTCTGTGGAACCTGATTGCAATGTGGTTCGCATTCCACTGGTCACCGATGTTTTAGAAAGAACCAGATCATTATCTTTTCGCATGTGTGGTAACAGACCCAATTGTCTTTGAAATGAAAGAACATATTCGCGTCGAACACGCACCGCCAGAAAGATCCATAGGCTGATCAGTACCAGTACCATGATACACACAGCGCGTATTGACAAATTAAAACCATTGACCAGGAAGATCAGCATGATACCCCCGATACCTGTAGCTGTAGTATCGACGAAGACATCAATATAAGTTTTAGCCTGGCTTTTGATGGTCATCGGCACAGGTAATATGAGTAATTCTGTAGCCGCTTTATTGATGGATTGTTTCAATGATATATCTAAAAGTTTGAGGGTTGTGCCTGCCCACAAAACGGGTGTGTTGAGAACTGCGAGAGTTCCCGCGAATAAGGCACCCGGTAACACAAACAAACTTCGGCCAACGCCAAGTGATCCAACCACTCGCTGTGTGATCAGTAATTGTATACCCAAAGCGACTGCATTGGAAGTAGAAAACCAGAAGCCGAAGAAGGATGTCAGCTGATCAGGATCTTTTATCCTGGCCGATGCGATAGCACTAAACTGAAACTCAACTAATTTAGATACGACGACACTGATACCGATGATCAATGCGAGATAAGACAGATGTTTAGAATTTCTGATCAGGCGAAGCGGATATTCCTGATGCGTTTTTACCTGGTTGTTTTTCCCGGTCGAATTATAGGAAGGTAAAAAGGTCAGGAAAATCTTTTGATTGAGGACCAGGCTGATGATGAGCAAACCTGAAGCGACAAACAAAAGGATATGACTATTGATAAATTGAGTCAATATTGAAGTAATATACCCTCCACTGATCCCTCCTGCGATAGCACCCGCACCGATAAATCCAAAAAGTCGTTTCGCTTCAAGAGAGCTGAATACCAGATTGGCCAACAACCAGAATTGAGATGTCGTGATGAGACCAAATAAAGCTACTCCTATATAGAAAAAATAACTCATCCAGTATTCAAACACATGCAGCTCCATCATCATAGCACAAGTGAGCAGGAAAAAAATGGAGATCACATACGTCCTTGTCATTAGTTTTTGCAGGGGAAGCCGGTTGAGCAGTCTTGAATAAGAACTGGAAAAGGCAAGAGCCGTAATAGCGACAAGGAGGAAAACAAGCGGCAACTTATCAATGCCTACTTTGGATAGAAATTGTGAATTGGATACGGGCTTAATGATCCAAAGACATTGGATGATCAGAAAGATGTTGATGAGCATCAGCCAGACGCGCTTAAACTCACCCATACGGATGTCAAATATTCGCAGAAGGATATCCTTCCACCTTAAAAGCAGCGCCTTGAACATATCTGGCTGCTAAACTAGCCCTTTGATACGAGTACGTTGTCGATTTTTTGCATCAATTCGCGTAGCATGGTTTCACCCTTTGCATCTTCGGCAAGGGCCACTACGATATAGCGACGGTTTTTATCCCAGACGAGCGCAGAGTCGGCATGCCAGTTGGCCCATGTTCCTGACTTGCGATATACTTTTGCATCAGGAGCCACACGGTCCAGGACTGAAACAAACTTGTGATGCAGCTCAGGGTCTACAAGAAATCCGAGCATTTCTTTAGATCGTTCGGGACTGACGAGTTGTCCGAATGCAAGCATGTAGTAGTATTTGCATACTTCCATGACGGTAGCAGCATGACTTAGGTTTTTAATCGGATCACCTATTCGGACATTGCCTTTTCCATAAGCTTTACCTACCCATAGTCCACCGCCATTTTCCTGGTCGTAGAGATTGTATCGGGGGTTTTGAAGCACCTGGCCTATTTGCTTGATACCTACACGTTCGATCATACGTGTGGCAGCTTCATTGTTGCTTTTCGCTATCATGAGGCGCATATCAGCTTTTACAGCCGATGTTTCTATAAGTTTGCCTTGCTCAATGGCATCTTCGGAAGCAAGCAAGACAGCTATTTTAGGTAAGCTGGCTGCATAGACCATGTTGTTTTCATTGATGGAAGCAAAACGGGAATGCAATGGGTCCTGCATATCTACTATGCCAATACTCAGCGAATTCGATTTCGAAAGCTCTACCCAATGCCGATTTGAGTGAAGGATAGCCTCCAGCTGGCTTTGTAATTCTTCATTGTGAAGACTTTCCAAATGCCCAACTGATTGTTCCGGAGCCGATAGTGGAAGATTATTTAAAGATAACGCAGACAGTGTGAACGCCGAATCAGATGATGTAACTGAATTCTCCGGTTTGCTTTCAGCTCCTGAAAACTCTGAAAACAGAGAATTCCAGGGAGTCATATTAAATAAGAAATTAAGGATTACAGGACTGAGTGATAGCAGTAGAGAGAATACTGTTACTTTTTTCATAGGCTGTTAAAATCTGAGAATTTTGTAAAAGAAAATTTGAATTATGTAAAGATAGTAACGCGACTCAAACGGAGACCATTGTTTTGAGCTTGTTAACATGTTCACAACCCAGGAATTAAATGTGAACTGTAAAATTTTGTAACTATCTGTATTTCAATAACATATCATGAACAAAGGAAGAATATGTTAAAATTTGAAGTGTTAAAATTTGACTATATCGATGGTGAGAATCGGATGTTTAAGGGAGATGTGACTGTCGTCCGTTAGAAAGGTCGTTCGTTTCGGCTATCGCTCAACGACCGTCCAGGATCTCCGGATGAAGATTTCGGCTATCGCTCAATCTTTGAGGAAGTCATCGTTATAATACTTTGATGAGGAATTATTTCTACATGTGGCTAGTTTTCTAAGCATTTTGATATTATTAGACATCAAAGCTTCTTTCTTTTTTCTGCTCCACCCCTGAATTTGTTGTTCACGCTTGAAAGCGAATTCAACTTTTTCAAAAATTTCCACGTATACAATTTTTACGGGTAGATGTTTCCACGTAAAATTTGATCCTTCTCCGTTTTGATGTTCAAGGAATCGTTGAGCCAGGTCATTTGTACTTCCTGTATAATACTGTCCATTGGAACATTCCAGGATGTATAGATATCCTTTCATTTGTTTTCAATTTACTGGTATTTCAAAACTAATATATTCTAAGGAAAAAACAAAGAAATCTTCCTCAGATGTTGAGCGATAGCCGAAACATCATCCCGAGAACCTTGACGGTCGTTGAGCGATAGTCGAAACGACACGTCTCCATTTTCGAAAGTCTATTTTGGTACAGCCGTAAACATCTCATCCGATCTTCTTTGCATTTCCTTGAAATCAACATCTTCCTTGTGTGTAGTGATCATCCACTTATATCCAAAGGGATCCATCACTTGTCCGACACGGTCTCCGTAGAATGCGTTATCGACAGGCATGACGACAGTAGCACCCGCGTCAATTGCTTTCTGAAATGATTTATCTACATCGGGTACATAGAGACCAAATGACATCGGATTGCCGCCGATGGTTTCAGGACTTTTGTTTCCCCATTCGATATTTTCATCGGCCATCATCAGGAGTGAAGCTTCGATTTCAATTTCCGCATGCCCTATGAGACCATTGGGCATGATCAATCGGGCCCGTTCTGTAGCACCGAATGCTTTTTTGTAAAACTCAATAGCCTCTGCGCAACCTTTGATTGTGATATAGGCATTGAGGGTGTGGGCTCCGGGATAGATGTGAGATGTAGACATAGCGTATAGATTTTTATCGTTTATGAATTTAGACTATTAAATGCTTCCTCCTCATCGTCTTGTATGAACAGTAATGATTGGAACCTGACAAAGGTAGTATTCTTCAATAGGAATTATACATGAGCCTTATTTTATAACAACGTATTATCGGTGATGGGTTGAATAAAATTTATAATAAGGTTTGAAGTCCTTTTCTGTCGAATGTCTGAATGCACTTATAGCACCTATATAAAAAAAATGGCCGGTATATTTGTGTATACCAGCCACTTTTCTAACATAGTAATCAAAGTAGTACTATCGTATAAGTTCTGACATAGGATTGAGATGCGTTTCACAAGCGGTGGCATTTAGAAGATGTGCACGCAGATCAGGTAGTACAGATGATGCCCATGATTTTATATCCGGATCAAGATTATCCCGTGTTGCATTTTCAAAGAGCGCTATAGCATCTTTATGACTTTGAATGATCATGTTGCAATACGCGATATCAAAATCTTCAACCGTACTTAGATTAAGGGTGTCATAGGCAGCATTGACAACTTGTGTTGGATCCGAAGAAATACGGATGGATTTCATGATGGCCAGTGATCCCAATGCTGTCTTGGTATCTCTGCTGGCATCCTCAAGCATTGCACTGAATTGTCTCACTTCTTCAGAAGATGTTCTGCGTGAAGCGAGTTTGCTCAACATGATCTGGTACCAGTTAAATTCGTATGCACTAACGATGAATTTTTTATCGCTTTCTTTTGTCAGATCGACATCTGGTTTTCCAGGTACAAGAGATGCTTCCGTGGTTATCACTTTCTGATCACCATTGCAACTTATGAAGCTGAAGAAAGACATCAGAAACAGTG
>JBATMM010000243.1:0-5134 GCA_049289835.1 Saprospiraceae bacterium
TTTAACATTATAATATGGCTCATCTTTCAGAACAGGAGATTGTAAGAAGACAAAATCTTCAAAAAATTATAGAACTGGGTATAAATCCTTATCCACCAGAGCTTTTTCCTGTCAATACACATGCAGCAATCATCAAAAAGGAGTTCAAGGCTGAAGAGAAAAATTTTCAGGAGGTAGTTGTTGCGGGACGAATGATGTCAAATCGGGTGATGGGTAAAGCGTCATTTGCAGAAATACAAGATAGTTCTGGAAGGATACAACTTTATATCAGCCGCGACGAGATTTGTCCGGGTGAAGATAAATCGCTGTATGACCAGGTCTTTAAGCATTTGATGGATCTTGGTGATTTCATAGGTGTTAAAGGGTATACTTTTCTGACGAAGACAGGAGAGATCACCATTCACGTAAAAGAGCTCGTACTGTTAAGCAAATCGCTTCGTCCCCTTCCTGTAGTTAAAGTCGATGCAGATGGAGTAGTCCATGATGCATTCACTGATCCTGAACAAAGGTATCGACAACGATATGTTGACATGGTCGTCAATCCGGATGTGCGCAAAGTTTTTGAATTGCGTTCTAAGATGTATACCAGTATGCGGGAATATCTGAATGAAAAAGGATATCTCGAAGTTGAAACACCTGTACTTCAGCCTTTATATGGAGGAGCAGCAGCGAGGCCATTCGTCACACATCACAATACGCTGGATATGAAATTATATCTCCGTATTGCAAATGAATTATATCTGAAACGTCTTATTGTCGGTGGTTTTGATGGTGTGTATGAATTCAGTAAAGACTTTAGAAATGAAGGAATGAGTCGTTTTCACAATCCTGAGTTTACGCAGATAGAGTTGTATGTAGCATACAAGGATTATGAATGGATGATGTCGCTTGTGGAAGAAATGCTGGAAAAAGTTGCGATGGATCTTCATGGAAAAACAGAAGTTCAGGTAGGAGATCATGTGATTGATTTCAAACGACCATGGAAACGATTCACCATGTTTGAAGCTATCGAACATTTTACCGGTATTGATATTAGTCAGATGGATGAAGCTCAATTGAGGGCTACTGCCAGGCAACTGCACATCCATCTTGATGCGAATATTGGCAAAGGGAAAATCATTGATGAAATCTTTGGAGAAAAGTGTGAGGCATTGCTCATCCAACCAACATTCATCACAGATTATCCGGTAGAGATGTCTCCTTTGGCCAAGAAGCATAGAACTGTTCCGGGTCTGGTTGAAAGATTTGAAGCCATCTGCAACGGTAAAGAAATCAGCAATGCATTTACAGAACTCAATGATCCGATAGATCAGCGTGCGCGTTTTGAAGATCAGCTTGATTTAGGCAAGCGAGGAGATGAAGAAGCCATGATGCTCGATGAAGATTTTCTCCGTGCGCTTGAATATGGTATGCCTCCGACTTCAGGTTTGGGTATTGGTATGGACCGTCTTGCGATGATCATGACCAATTCAACTTCGATACAGGATGTTATCTTCTTTCCACAGATGAAAGCCGAAAAGCAGTAAGAAGTATTCAGTAAGCGGTATTCAGTATTCAGTGGAAAGCTTTTCTATGTGGCTTTCTATGTGAACTATGTTTCTATGTGGTAAGCCTTTTTTCTAAGTGATTTTCTTAAGTTTCTTAAGTATTCTAAGGGTTCAATTTTCAATTTCGTGTGTTAGGGGGTAAAGTGCCGATCTCTGTCACACCACCTTGTACTACATCTCCGATTTTGACTTTGATATTTGTATCAGTAGGTAAGAAAAGATCAACTCTGCTACCGAATTTAATAAAGCCAAATTCTTCTCCGCCTTTAAAGGATGTACCAACTTTTGCATAGCTCACAATCTTCCTTGCGACTTTTCCGGCGATTTGTCTTATCAGGACCTGATTATTCCCATTTTTGAAAACCAAAGTGTTTCGTTCATTTAATTCTGACGATTTCGGATGCCAAGCCACCAGGTATTCTCCGGGGTGATATTGCTGATAGATGAGTTCACCTTCTATAGGGCTGCGATTGATATGCACATTCAATGGAGACATAAATACGGAGACCTGGATCCGTTCTGATTTCAAAAATTCGTTTTCCATAGTTTTTTCAATCACAACTACTTTCCCGTCCGCCGGTGAAAGAATAGAATTTATATCCTTGCTTTGATTGATCCTTGGTGGATTTCTAAAAAAGATAAGAAATAGGGTCAGGAAAAAGCACGCAAGTCCAAAAACCAGTATTGTGATAACTGATGGAGAAAGCCAGACGAAAATCAGAGTTGCCAGGAAAAAAAATGTTGAGCTGACGAGGTAAGGAATTCCCTCTTTGTGTAATCGATACATCATAAGACAAAGATAAAATAAGCAAGCGCAGCTATCGGCATGACAAAAAGAAGGGAATCATATCGATCGAGAATACCCCCATGACCAGGTAGAATAGTACCACTGTCTTTTACGCCCGCATTTCGTTTGAGTGCAGATTCCCATAAATCCCCAGCCAAGGCAAAGAAAGGTGTTGCAATTCCAAGTGTCCACAGATACCCCTGAGGTATGTCAGGCCATAACTTCTGCAATCCAAAGCTGACAAGAAGCGTGAACAGACCGCCACCGATCGTGCCCTGCACACTCTTGCCTGGGGAAATAAAAGGCATAATTTTTTTTGTGCCCCATTTTGACCCAATAAGATAAGCCATGACATCATTTGTCCAGATCAGAATAATCGGTACAAGAACAAAATGAAAAGAATATTGGCCTATTATAAATATACATCCGGTGAGCATCGGAATTCCGATATAGAGTACGGCTGTAAAAAAAGATTTACTTCGTTGTACAAGTTCAGCAGGATAGGGAGAAGATAGAAGTTGTACTAAAAGAATAACCGGGATGATCACCGGAATGAAAATGGGAATAATAAATGGAGTCTGAAATTTGATCAGGGTGTAGCCGGTAATGACAATCATAGCCGCTACTATTGAGGTGAAAGCATATACCTCTATCGGCCGAATACTGATGGGCTCGAGATTTAAGAATTCGAGTATCCCAAAAAATGCAATGAGAGATAGCCAGATCACAAAAGTGTACGGAGAATAAATGACAGCAGCCAGTGTAATGCCGACAATGAAAACACCGGTAAGACTTCGCGTTAAAAGTTCTTTAGAATTCAATGGCCGTACGTTTTTTGGTTATTGTATTATAGATGAGAAACATCGCACCGACGCTCAGTGGGATCATCCACCATTGCAATTGATCAGTCCCTTTCTCATCGAATTCAGAAAGATCCATACCGGTGAAATAAATGAGTACGATCTGTATGCCATTATTAAAAGCGTGTGCTATCATAGGGACCCAAAGATTACCTGTCCAATAATAGAGATAACCTAAAGTAGCTCCAAGTACTACGCGGGGAAAAAATCCTTCGAACTGCAAATGGATGGCACTGAAAATAATGGCAGAAATCCAAATAGCTGCGATGGGATTTTTCAAAATGCCGGTGAATTGTTTTTGAATGATTCCTCTGAAGATTAACTCCTCTCCAATGCCAGGTAAAAAAGCGATCAGCAATAAATTGAAAATGAAAATGAGGGGAGAATTCATCTCGAGGACTTTTTTAAGTGTATCCTCTGCCTGATTTTCAAAATTTCCGGCCCAGGCGGGAAGTGGTGTAGCTTCATTAAGCATGAAGCTCAGGTTGACCAATGGATATGATGCAATCAGAAAAAGAATACCTGATACAGCCAGCATCAAACCTGGATTTTTCGAAAGTTGGAATCCCTTGAAAATTTTAGATCTATAAAAGATAAAGCCAAACGTCAATCCGGGTAGGATGAAAACGAATAAATGTTGGGCGGCTAATAAAGCCCTGATCAGACCCGCCGACAAATCCTGCATCCCCATTTCACTAAGCTTCATGATCTCCGTCATGGACAATCCTGAAGACATGAGGATCAGTGCTGAAACACCTGTGGTCACCAACATTCCGAATAAGGCCAAACCGATCAAAACGACAAGCCTCAGGAAATAATCATAGCCCCTCATGTTATACTTTTGTGCAAAATAGGCATTCCGGCTATTGCTTAGTATTCCGGATCCTGATAAATGAGAAAAGATGTCAGTACGATTAAGTGTCAATATCAATAAAATAGCTCTGATCAGGAACAGCAGGGGAGGCAATATGCCGGATCTGATTCAGATCGCCAGAGACATCGAGGCTTTCGGCGCAGATGGAATTACAATTCACCCAAGGCCTGATGAAAGGCATATCCGGTACGCAGATATTCCTGTATTGAAGGAAGTCGTGACTACAGAATTAAATGTTGAAGGCAATCCGACTGACCGGTTCATGTATGAAGTCCTTCAGCATAAGCCGCATCAGTGCACTTTGGTCCCGGATAGTCCTCTTGCATTAACATCAGACAAAGGCTGGGATACAGTGAAAGAAAAATCTTTTCTCACGGATGTGGTGGGTACGTTGCAGCAAAATGGAATACGGGTTTCGATATTCATCGATGCTTCAGAAGCAATGGTTGAAGGAGCTGCAGTGATCGGAACGAACAGAATTGAATTCTATACCGGTCACTATGCAAGTCAGTACATTACTAATCCTGAAGCTGCAGTAGCTGATCATATCATTGCAGGAGTCCTGGCACAGAACCTGGGAATTGGTATTAATGCAGGTCATGATTTAAATCTGATCAACCTCAGATATTATGCACAGCAGGTTCCGGGATTGCTAGAAGTGTCGATTGGACATGCATTGGTTTGTGATGCGCTTTATTATGGTCTGGGGAATGTGGTGGGGATGTATAAGAATCTCCTCAGATAAAATTGGCTAATTAATTGTCCCATTTAATGGTTATCAAAACAAATCTCTTGCATTCCTCTTGAAAAGTTGGTATATTTCTGGATAGATATGTATCAGAACATTTCAATTATTTAGTTTGACGCGAGAAGATTTATTGACCAGATTCAGAGACTACCTTCAATACGAGAGGAGATATTCAATCCACACTTTAGAAGGATACATCAGAGATAACAGGCAATTTTCGGATTTCCTTTCTTTCCAATATGGAATAGAAGATGTCACCAGTGTCAATCATCATCACATCCGCAGTTGGGTTGTGAGCCTTTTGCAAAAGAAGAATGT
>JBATMM010000244.1:0-4439 GCA_049289835.1 Saprospiraceae bacterium
TATTCGCCTTGAAACTTTGTTCTATGACAGTAGCCCCGTAGCTTTTAAATTTTTGAACCAGCCATTGACGCGTCGCCTGATGCTCAGGCGTTCCCGGAACCCGTGGTCCAAAAGCAACTTGTTTAGCTACTAATGCAAACGCAGTGTCCTTCGAAAACAATGGCACTTTTATAGGCGTATGTATCGTCGGTCCATCCTTAGTCGGATCAGTACTAACCTGAGTATCATTTTTACATGAAAAAAGTATTACCCCAATTCCAATGATTAGTGCGAATTGAAAATATTTAATTGTTCTGTTCAATTGTCAATTTGTATTTAGTGAGTACCCAATGAATGATTATGAGTTTATTGGCTTATAAGTTTATAAGTTTATAAACTTATTAATTTATTTGTTTAAAGATTCACTATTCACTTTATTGCCGCAAATTTCGCAAATTAACGCAAATTAAACTCACGTTTCAATACTCACTATTCGTTATTCGTTATTCGTTATTCGTTATTCGTTATTCGTTACTCGTTACTCGTATTCGTATTCGTTACTCGTATTCGTTACTCGTTACACGTTACTCGTTATTTGCCTATTGCCCACTTCGTCCCTTCCTTCCCATCTTTCAATTCAATATCAATAGCTGCCAATGTATCCCTGATCTTATCCGATGTAGGCCAGTCTTTATTTTGTCTTGCCTGCTGTCGCATATCGATCACCAGCTTCATGAGCCCATCAAGTTGATTCATATGATCATCAGTGGCGGCAGCAGACTCATCTGCCAGTCCATATATATCGAATAACAAATTCTTAAAACCTTTCTTCGCGATGTCAAGACTATATTGTCCGGCATCGTTGACATCCAGTTGTCCATCCGCCATTTTATTGATTGTTGTACACATCTCAAAAAGGCGGGCAAGAGATTTTGGAACATTGAAGTCATCGTCCATTTCTTCAAATGCAGCTTTTATTCCTTCTTCGATTTCGATGGCTAATGGTTTATCACTTTTTGGTATTTCAGTAGAGAGTTGATTCAATGTGTTATACGCTTCAAGCAAACGTTTGTATCCTTTCTCTGCACCACCAAGTGAGGCATCATTCAGATCAAGCGTACTTCCATAATGAGCCTGTAAAAAGAAAAACTTCACCGTCATCGGTGAGTATGCTTTAGAGATATGCTCACTTTCACCTGAAAATAATTGTTCGGGGGTGATAAAATTTCCTTCACTCTTTGACATCTTCCGTCCATTCATGAGGAGCATATTGGTGTGGATCCAATAGTTGGCAGGTGTATTTCCACAAGCGCCGTAATGTTGGGCGATTTCATTTTCATGATGAGGAAATTTCAGATCATTACCTCCGCCATGAATATCAAATCGTTCACCCAGATATTTTGTACTCATTACAGAACATTCGAGATGCCATCCCGGAAATCCTTCTGACCACGGTGCATTCCATCTTAATAAATGATTCTCTTCTGCTTTTATCCAGATCGCAAAATCAGCAGGGTTGCGTTTTTCATTTTGCTTTTTAAGTTCCCTGGTTTCTACAAGTAAATCTTCTACTTTCCTGCCCGATAATTTTCCATACACATCTGCCTCTTTGATAAGCTTCACGGTATCGAAGTAAACGCTACCATCTACTTCATATGCATATCCTTTATCCATGATCTTTTGAACCATCTCAATCTGTTCAAGAATATGACCTGTAGCCCGTGGCTCAATACTGGGATCAAGTGTATTAAAAAGCCTCATCACATGATGGAAACCAAGCGTATATCGCTGCACTACTTCCATTGGCTCCACTTGTTCAAGCCTGGCCTTTTTACTAATCTTATCTTCTGCTCCGGTATCTACATCACCTTCAAGATGTCCCACATCCGTGATATTTCGCACATATCTGACCTTATATCCTAAGTAGAGAAAGTATCTATAGATCATGTCGAAACTCACAAAAGTCCTGACATTTCCGATATGGACATCGCTGTAGACAGTAGGTCCGCATACATACATTCCTACACGTCCTTCAACGATAGGTATAAAAGTTTCTTTCTGACTGCTGACGCTGTTGTAAATCTTCAAACTCATAACGGCAAAAATAAGCTATTGGAACGATGAGATCAGGACCCTGTTTTAGATTGGATACAGATCCCTGTACTTACAGGGAAGTGGTCGCTGTAAGGGATATGATAGGTATAAAAATCTTTGAAGTTGATGGACTGGCTACCCAGCACATAATCTATCCTCAACAAGGGTAATCTGCTTTCATATGTAGTACTCACTCCGAATCCCTTTTCTTCAAAACTATCCTTCAGCCCGGTCTTCAGGACCTTATATGTGTGGGAAAGTGGAGTATCGTTCCCATCTCCGGCCAGGATAACCGGATATTTACTTGAAGCCATATGTGCCCTGATCGCGGCAGCTTCTTTGGCCCGTTTCTGGGTTGTGGATTTATACCGGCTTACGATGAACCTGATATTATTCCATGTATTTTCATTTTTCAGATCCATATCCTGGATCAGTGTTTCAGTAGTATTGGTGACCCTGTTAGAGACGAGATGCATATTATAAACTCTCAGAATACCCTGTGGTGTCTTTACGTCCGCCCACATGGTACTCGGGCTTTCTTCTGCTCCATCAATCTGTCCATTTTGCAATATCTGATAGCGGGACAATAGCCAAAGAGAGGATTTGGGCGCATGTACACTATAATTCAAACCAAAACGCCTTCCGATGAGATCTCCCTTGATAGCTTCCTGCAGACATATGATATCAGGATATTCTTTGAGATCGGTGAGGACATTGTACAATGAATCAATTTTAGCTTCAATACCTGCGTCCTGGCGAACATAAATCATCGAAAGGCCTCGCATATTATAGGTGAGCAATCGTATTGATTCTTTACACAATGCTTTATTGCCTACTGATGGAAGTATTTGAATATATCTATTGTGTATGCCTGCACCGGCAAGTATCAATACGATGGAAAAAATAGCAAACCAGCTTCGAAACAATATCCAACCTGTTGCAAAAAGTACATTGGCCATCAACATAAAAGGATAGGCGAGAGCAAGTAAAGAAAGCCATCCCCATGTATTGACGGACATATACGGTGTTGCATACGTGAGTACCAGAAGGATAATAAAGGAAAAGTTGATCCAGAGCATCCACTTTTTCAATCGGCCGGGCCTGGCATTACTTTTGGCTCGCGTCATGCAGGAATTTTTTTTCGTCTTCGTCGAGACTATCGAATCCGGATTTTTTAATCTTGTCAAGGATAGAGTCGAGACGCTCCTGCTCACCCATGTAGGTTCGCTCAGGTGGCGGAATAATTTCTCTTTGACGTGACCCGCTACGTTGTCTTACCTCCATGGTCACTTTCCGTTTCGCCGTTGGGGCTGGCCGATATGTTGGTTTTCGAAGAAAAGAAACCATACGCCTGAAACCACCGGTGAGGTCGTGCCCTTGTCTGAGCATATGAACATAAAAAAATCCAAATGCTGCTCCTCCAAAGTGAGCCATCTGCCCTCCTGCATTATCCATGTTGACAAGACTGACAAAATAAATGACGAGTAGCCCAAAGACGATATATTTCAATCGCACATCACCTAAAAACATAAGCCGCATCTGATAGTCAGGAGCCGTCATCCCCGCAGCAGCCACAATGCCCATGATCGCGCCTGAAGCCCCGTGCATGGTACTACCCGCATACAGGAAAGGTGAAGAGATCAGATAAATCAAAGCTCCGGAAAGACCTGAAAAGATATAAAGTGGCAACATCCTGTGGTCACCCAGCAAATCCCCCGCTATCCGTCCAAACCAATACAGAACAAGCATATTAAACACCAAATGAAAAAATGCAATGTGGGTAAACATGTGGGTAATGATCGTCCACGGATGTTTCGCGTCCCAAACCAGATCCTGGGATATAAAAAGGTAACCGACTATTCTTGAAAACAACTCATCATGTTCACCAAAGGCACCCGTCAGAAAAAGGACGCCTTTCAACAGCGTAATGATCAGAAACAAGGCCACGTTGACAATAATCAACCGGGTAATCGTATTACCGGATTGAAACTGAAATCGTACGTCGTTTAGAATAGATCTGAACATGATATCAAATATAGGTTATCTCCCCCAAAAGGTCACCGGACCCTTATGAGTCCATTGGCCTTCTATCTAACGATTAAGAACTCATAAATAGGTTTAAAGTTGCAGTGCAGGTTGGGCGTGTTGTACCCCATCGAATTTTTCTTCCCTAAGAGTTACTCTTAATATTCCTTTAATTTATTTGCGAAAAATTCCTCCCTACTTCGGCTAGCGCTCAGCACACCGCCTGTGTTTCTCAATCTCGCTTCGCATCGTTTCGAAAACCCCGGGGTATTTATTTATAGTAGGAAATTACCACTTGCTATTTGCGAATTGTTTTTTTGCTTATTGCCAATTGCTTATTG
>JBATMM010000245.1:0-5347 GCA_049289835.1 Saprospiraceae bacterium
ACAATTCAGAATTACAGGATGGCGCGTGGACTGCACCCAGAAATTTGGGACACGCCTTCAATGGTACAGGTTGGGAGAGTCAGCCTGCATATGGACTGGATGGGTTGACAATATATTTCGCCAGTACTCGTCCCGGAGGATATGGGGGAAGTGATATCTGGATGGTTCATCAATTGGGACCAAACGTCTGGTCCAATCCTGTAAATGCAGGTGGCGCTATCAATACAGCTTTCAATGAAGGAAGCCCATTCCTGCATTTTGACGGTCGCACCATGTATTTCATGCGTGATGGTACTGAAGGCTATGGAGGACATGATTTGTATTTCGCTCATCTGGGTATAGATGGAAAATGGAAGCCTTCTGAAAACATGGGGAAATTCATCAACAGTTCAGCCGATGAAGGAGGACTGGCGTTGCACCCTGATGGAAAAACAGCGATGATCACCAGATCAACAGCTACTCAGCAAAATGATTTATTTGAATTTAAATTACCTGAACAATTTCAATCTGAGCCGATTCAGGCGCTGTATGTAAATGTTACTGATGAAGCAACGAATAATCCCGTGACGGCGAGACTTGAAATATTTGAAATAAATAAAAATGATACGATCAGGAATTCGCAGCAGGCAGATGAGAAAGGAAATATCACGATCACGCTGGATCGAAATAAATCCTATGGCCTTATCGCTTCCGCAAAGGGATATATCATGCACTCTTCTAATCTAAAGGCAAGCCAGGAAGCTTCCAGGAAGCTGAATATAAAAATGACCCTGCTTGCATCCTCAGAGAAAAAAACAATTGCATTGCAAAATATCTTTTTTGAAAGCGGTTCCTCAATATTGTTGCCCTCTTCAATACCAGAACTAAACAAGCTCAAGCAAACATTGCAAACAAATGCAGGAATGAAAATTGAGATCCGGGGATACACAGATAATGTAGGGACTGAAGAAAGTAATCTACGACTCAGTGAAGCACGTGCCGTTTCAGTTTTCCAATATCTGAAGGATAAAGGCATTGATAAAAACAGACTTTCCTATAAAGGTTTTGGGGAAACAAGTCCTGTCGCGAACAATGAAACGGAATCAGGAAGACAACAGAATAGGAGGACAGAATTTTTTATTATTAAAATTTAAATATTCCTGAACCATTTTCATCGGCGTAATAATTTTCGTTACTCGTTACTTGTTACTCGTTACTCACGTTTTATTTCCCATCTCCAGATATCTCCATCCTCCGGATCATTGACCTCAGCGATAAAATGAAATCCGCATTTTCGCAGGACACTGGTTGAGGGATTTTCAAAAGATAATGTGTGGGCAACAATCGTTTTCACTTCAGGATACCTGAAAGCATATTTGATCAATGCTTCTGCTATTTCAGTTGCATAGCCTCTTTGCCTGTACTGTTCTGCCACTTCATAACCAATCTCAACTTCACCATTTTTTGGAGAGCCTTTAAATCCGCAATTACCAACCAGCATATTTTCCGAGATAAGAATCGGTAACCAGCTCCACCAATTAGCACTATCCGGATTTTGTGCCAGATGCGCGTGTACAAACCGAAAAGGTTCTTCCCCAAAATCAGACCATTTCATCGGCACGTTGATTTTGAGATAATAAGCCAGATGATCCTTCCCCAGAAAGAGTTGCTCCAGGATGTCCGGAGTGCAATTGATAAAACGAAGCCGTGGAGATTTTGGTGATAACAAAATGTACGGTTTGTTGATGGAATAAATGTATGGCAAATCTGTTAATCCTGTAAAAACCATCAAATTTTGAACAGGACCCGGTTATTCATGTTGTGTTATGGCTTCCTGCTTCCCTATTTGCTCAAGATTGAATATCCTCATCAAAGGAATAACATTCAAACGGAATCATGAAGACTATAAAAACAATTCAACTCCTCATACTACTTGTGATCATTGCGATCAGCACAGTAAGCGCTCAACAAAATGACTCCCTTCCTCAAACCATCACGCCCGTATCAAAATATCAGGCAGAAACGATCTACCTCACATTTTCAGGATTTATCAAAAACGGTAAGGCAGATGACATGGGTCTATCAGGCGGAAAATTGAAAAAGGAAATGATGATCAGTCCCGACGCAGTAATCGTTTTTAAAAAATTTCAGCATCAACGTAATTGGCTGTTTTTAATATCAGGACTTGAGTTGGCAACCTCAATTACGGCATTGACTACTAAAAACAAATCCCTGAAAACAAGCATGCTTATAAGCGGTGGAGCTTTGTCCGTGATCTCAATTCCGCTTTATATTGGATCAATTAATAATGAGAACAAGGCTGTTTGGTTAAGGAACAGGGATGTGCTGAAATAGGCAATGCTTCGACCAGCTTAACTCGGCCTCGTGCTACAGCTCATCAACCGTAAGCAATAGGCAATACTTTTACCCCATCACTTCACGACTTCTCAGTAAACTTCGATGGCTCAGTTTCTCCCCTGTGTGCTGCGCAACCCCGGGGTAAGACGTTATGAACAAATTGTAAAAATCAATTGTGGAAATGACCGTGAAAGTTTGTTGATTTAAAAAAAGACAAAGTCAATTTTTAAAAAGTAAACGGTTCAGCGTAGCATATAGCTACGTTGGTGCGTCAGCAAATTTCCGATTTGTGAATAAACGAAATGCGCGAAGATCAGCCTTCACTTTTATAAATAACCTGTCTAGCTCGTTTGATTATCGCATGTTCGAAGTCGGAGACATTCGAACGTCAGGTATTTGATGTTTTAGATGCAAACGAAGTTTACATCTAAAACACATATGGTTCGGCGTCGGTTGACCGACGTCGTGGCGTATTCAAGGCTGTGCCTTGAGCGACAAAATTATTTCATGTTTGTCGAAATCAGGACGAAGAGAATAATGATTAGCCACAAGACAGGGGCAAGCCCTGTCAATACTTTGCACTGGCGACCCTTGCGGTTGTCTTTGTTATAAGTTAAACTGAATACTAAATACTGAACACTGAACACTGCTTACCTTTTTTTCATATTCTCTCCAGATAATCTTTTGTCATATCTCCTCGTGTATCACCCGTATTCAAGGTTGAGGCCGGTTCAAACAGCATGACAGAAACTTCATTTTCTGCGACGGGCCGGTGTTCTACTCCACGGGGGACGATCAGGAATTCATTTTCTCGCAGCAATATCGTTTGATCACGTAGTTCCATTTTGAATTCACCATGGAGGACATAGAACATTTCATCTTCATCATCATGTTTGTGCCAGATGAATTCGCCTTTGAATTTGACGAGCTTGACATGTTGACCATTTAATTCGCCGGCGATGCGGGGATTCCAGTGGTCGTGGATCTTGGAAAGTTTTTGTGGGATATTGACTTTTTCCATAGGGTGTAGATAAATCTAATTGTGACAAATGTCAGATTGGCCGTTGATATAGATCATGGAGAATTATTGAAAAAGTATAAATATTGCGGGTGAAACCGCAATATTTATATCAATCTTGCGGTCATACCATAAAAACTCACGATCTGATGCCAAATTTCCCAAGCTAAGATTTCCTACTTTTGCAACCTTCTCATACCAATTGTTCAATCTTTGCATATGATCTTTCTATCTGACATTCAGGGCTTTCTGACCTCTCTCGACATCTGGGATATTTGTTACATCCTACTGCTGGCCGTATTCCTGGGCATCGAGGTGATCAGCAATGTGCCCGCCATCCTTCATACACCCCTGATGAGCGGAGCCAATGCGATCCATGGTGTAGTCATCATCGGGAGTATCATCGTGATGGGCCATTCCTCGCCTGATAATTATCTCGCATTGACCCTTGGCTTCCTTGCGGTAGTACTCGGAACACTCAATGTCGTCGGCGGATTTGTCGTCACGAATAGGATGCTACAGATGTTTAAGAAGAAAAAATAAATTAAAGGCGGAAGGCGCGGAAAAGGCAGAAAAGAAACAGTGATCAGTATTCAGTAAGCAGTCAATTTTTATGGTAAATCAAATCTTAATTAATCATATCTTTTTCTTAATGATGCTTCGACTTGCAATGCCTATCCACGTGCTACAGCTCAGCAACCGTCTGCGTCCTTCTTTTAAATTAGCGCATAGCAACAATCGAAAATCAACAATCGAAAATCGAAAATCTTCTCATGTCCAACATTGATATCCTGAAAATCTGTTACCTCTTCGGAAGCTTGTCTTTCATCGTCGGCTTGAAGATGTTGTCAAAACCCGATACGGCAAAAAAGGGAAACCTATTTGCTGCACTCGGTATGATCGTAGCCATACTTGGTACCATTTTGCTGCATGAGAATGTGGATCATGAAACCGGTGAGGTTACACGTATCGGAAATCTTCCGTTCATCTTCGGTGCTATCCTTATCGGAACGATCGTCGGCTACATAGCAGCGATGCGCGTCAAAATGACGGCGATGCCACAGATGGTATCCATGTTCAATGGTATGGGAGGAGCGTGTGCAGCGCTGATCGCAATGGTGGAGATGAATACACATCATCCGCAGGAATTTGGACACAGGTTCATCATATTTCTCAGTTTGATGATTGGTACGGTTTCTTTCGCAGGAAGTATGGTTGCGTTTGGAAAACTGGAAGGAAAGATAAAAGACTACGGAAGCAAATTACAGCAGATCACCAACAATACGATAGTGTTTGCTATCCTGGGATTGATCATAGCAGTGTCATTCATTCCTGCATGGGGTGATTTTTTTATCTGGATAGTATTTGCAGCAGCGATGATCTATGGAATATTGTTTGTGTTGCCGATCGGTGGTGCAGATATGCCGGTGGTGATATCGTTGTTGAATTCCTTTACGGGTATTGCAGCTGCACTTGGTGGATTTCTGTATGACAACCAGGTCATGTTGACCGGTGGTATTCTTGTCGGCAGTGCAGGTACTATTCTGACCGTGCTGATGTGCAAAGCGATGAACCGCTCACTATGGAATGTGATCAGTGGTGCATTCAGTGCTACAGGTCCGAGTTCAAAATCAATGGAAGGCATGTCGATCAGTGAGATCAGTGTCACGGATACGGCGATCATGTGTGCCTATGCGCAGCGCATCGTCATCGTACCTGGATATGGACTGGCCGTAGCGCAGGCACAGCATACATGTCATGAATTTGAAAAAGCGCTTGAAGCAAAAGGCGTGGAAGTCAATTTTGCGATACATCCTGTTGCGGGACGTATGCCTGGTCACATGAATGTATTGCTCGCCGAAGCTGATGTTCCATATGAAAAATTGAAAGAAATGGATGAGATCAATCCACAGCTTCCGAATACCGATGTGGTGATTGTGATCGGTGCGAACGATGTCGTCAATCCTGCAGCGGAGACAGATCCATCATCAC
>JBATMM010000246.1:0-9940 GCA_049289835.1 Saprospiraceae bacterium
TCATCATTCTCCTCGAGATCGTGAATGTTGACATGACGACGGAGGATTTTTGTGATGACAATTCTTTTGGTCGTATCAAATCCTTTTTCAAGATAGATGGCCCCTACCAGTGCTTCCAGGGCATTTCCTTTCATGGATTCACTCAATCTTGTATCATTGGCATCCTGAAGGACTACATCGATGCCCATGTCATCAGCGACTCTGTTGAGTGTCTTTCGTTTGACAATCTTAGATCTCATTTTGGTCAGGAATCCTTCGTCACTATTGGGATATTTTTTGAAAAGATATTCCGCTACGATCGTGCTCAGAATGGAGTCACCGAGGTATTCAAGCCGTTCATTACTGGTGACGGTGTGAAATTTTGGTTCAGAAGCGGATTTATGGCTGAAAGCCTGTTTGAAGATCGAAAGGTTCTTAGGAGTGAAGCCTATAATATTGGCCACACTTCGGGCAAAATGCTTATCGGAAGATATATAATGATTATAGAAAGTCCTGATCACAAATTATCGGCTATTACACTATCATACTCGTCCAAAGATAAGCGATGTATTGTGGCCTCCAAATCCAAATCCATTACTCATGACGGTTTTAACATCTCTGGACTGCGCTTCATTGAACGTGAAATTCAATTTATTGTCTATTTCAGGATCATCCGTGAAATGATTGATCGTCGGTGGTATGAATCCATGATTGATCGCCAGGATAGACGCTATCGCTTCTACAGCACCCGCTGCACCTAACAAATGGCCCATCATGGATTTTGTAGAACTTATATTCAATTTGTAAGCATCATCCCCAAAGACAGCCTGGATAGCTCTTGGTTCTGCCACATCGCCCAGAGGCGTGGAAGTACCATGAACATTGATATAATCGATCTGGTCAGTCCGCATACCTGCTTCCTGGAGAGCATATTCCATGCATTTAATGACCCCCTTTCCTGAAGGTTCAGGAGCTGTGATGTGATACGCATCGGCGTTCATGCCTGAGCCAATCAATTCGGCATAGATTCTTGCTCCCCTGGCTTTAGCATACTCATATGACTCAAGGATCAGGGCACCCCCCCCTTCTCCAAGTACAAATCCGTCTCTGTCCTTGTCAAATGGTCTTGAAGCTGTCAAAGGATCATCATTGCGTGTAGAAAGTGCTTTCATACTCGAAAACCCTCCAATACCTGCTCTTGTAACCGCTGCTTCAGATCCACCTGCCACCACTACATCGACCCTTCCAAGACGGATATTGTCAGCAGCAGTGATTAAAGCATGGTTAGCGGAAGCACACGCAGAAACGGTAGCCAGGTTTACACCTGAAAACCCATATTTGATGCTGATATGGCCTGGAGCGATATTGGAAATGAGTTTAGGGATAAGGAACGGGCTATACTTAGGCACACCGATAGCTCTGCCGGCTTCCTCGATTTCTTCCTGGAATGTCATAAAGCCACCAATACCGCTACCCCAAATGACTCCGACACGTGATTTGTCAATCGTATCCAAATCCAGTCCACTGTCTTTGATTGCTTCATCGGCTACAACAAGCGCAAACTGGCTGAACGGATCTATCCGGCGTGATTCCTTTTTTTCGAGGAAATCTTCCGGGTTGAAATTCTTGACTTCACAGGCGAACGTGGTCCTGAAACCCGTTGCATCAAATCTTGTGATAGGCCCGGCACCATTGGCCCCGCTCTTCAACCCATCCAGGTATTGTGATAGGGTATTTCCTATGGGCGTCAATGCCCCCATTCCCGTGATTACAACTCGTTTGGACATACAGCTTTGATTCTAGTGATATGCGTATTCAATATTCTCATTTTATGGAGAATCGGATTAAGCATGTTATCGTTTTGATCAAGTCAATTCGTGCCACCCATGAGGTAAAAATAAGCTCAAACCATCATGGTAGGCAGGGCTATAGCCGGAAGAATTTATAGCCTTTAAAATAAAACATCCACAGAGGAGCTTTACCTCCCCTGTGGATCTGTAAGATTTCATCAGCAGGTAACCGGTTTTAGGCAGAAACCTGGGACTCCAGATATTCTATAGCATGACCAACGGTCTGGATATTTTCGGCTTGCTCGTCCGGGATCGAGATATCAAATTCCTTCTCGAATTCCATGATAAGCTCCACTGTATCCAGTGAATCTGCTCCAAGATCATTCGTGAAGCTTGCCTCTGAAGTAACTTCAGATTCGTCAACACCAAGTTTGTCAACGATGATTTTCTTCACTCTTTCAGCAATGTCTGACATAATAGTTGTGTTTGATTAAGGTTGCAAAAGTAAATAAAGTATTGACTTTTAAGCCAAAACAGTTGCGCTCATAAATAACGTTCTGTTGGTTTAAGTTCCTGAGAAGGTAAATATAGGTTCAATGTCCTTTTTTAAAGTAATATCCTTGCAAAATTTTATTGTGTATTTCAGGTCGTTTGCACAAACAAAACTGAGGTTTTAGCTTCGCACCTGAAATAAATGAGAATCTTCAAACCAAATTATGCCAAAAACAGCTAATCAGAATACAAAAATTGTGGCTACCGTTGGGCCGGCCTGTTCATCGTACAATGGACTCCTGGACCTTGCTAAAGCAGGGGTAGACGTCTTCAGACTCAACTTTTCACATGGTAAACACGAAGAACATCTTGACGTCATAAACCATATCGTGGCCATAAATGAGAAATTTCAATTTCACCTCGGTATTATGGCTGACCTGCAGGGGCCCAAAATCCGGATAGGGGATATAGCCGACAAGGAAGTAATGTTGGTCAATGGCAAGGAAATCGTATTTACTACAGATCCAACACCAGGTACTGCTGAGCGAGTACACATGGCACTGGAAAGTTTTCCAAAAGAAGTAAGACCCGGAGAAAGAATTCTCCTTGACGATGGGAAACTCGTCCTTGAAGTCATCGCCACCGACAATCATAAAGAAGTAAGACTCAAGGTGATCTTCGGTGGGAAACTATCTTCAAAAAAAGGTGTCAATCTGCCTGATACAAAATTGTCAATTCCATGTCTTACACCAAAAGATCTCGCTGACCTTGAATTCATCCTGACACAACCAGTCAATTGGATCGCCTTATCGTTTGTCAGAAAAGCACAGGATGTCAAAGAATTGGCCGATCTGATCGATGCTGCGGGTCACCAGGCGAAGACAATCGCTAAAATTGAAAAGCCTGAAGCAATCAAAAATATAAAGGACATCATCAAACAGGCTAATGCCGTCATGATCGCGAGAGGAGACCTGGGCGTAGAAATGGCAATGGAAAAACTGCCTACACTTCAAAAAGAAATCATCAGGCTATGCATTACACGTGCACGTCCGGTCATCGTAGCTACCCAATTGATGGATTCTATGATCATCAATCCAAGTCCAACAAGGGCTGAGATCACAGATGTCGCCAATGCAGTACTCGATGGTGCCGATGCAGTCATGCTGAGTGCGGAAACTTCAGTGGGTGCTCATCCGGTCAAAGTGGTCCATGCGATGAATAAGATCATACAAGAAGCTGAGAAACATTATTCAACCAGCATCCAGCTTGCGAGCCCTTCTCCGAAATCAAAAACATTTTGGTCCGATACGGTGTGTTATCATGCTGCCCGAATGGCTCAGGATGTAAAAGCTAAAGCCATCATCGGAATGACCGTATCAGGTTTTACGGCATTCAAAATTTCTTCTTATCGTCCTATTGATAGCAGAGTGTTTGTTTTTTCCGATCAGATCAGTATACTCAACACACTCAACCTGGTATGGGGTGTGCAGACATTTTTCTATGATCGTTTTACATCGACCGATGAGACGATTTATGATGTAGTGGATATTCTGTTGAAAGCAGGAAAAGTAAAGCAGGGAGATATCGTCATCAATACCGGAAGTATGCCGATGCATAAAAAGTATCGCACGAATATGCTTAAACTGACGTTGGTGGACTAAAGGCGGAAAAGGCGGAAAAGGCAGAAGAGGCAGAAAAGGCAGAAGGGCGGAAGAGGCGAAAAGGTGAGGTGATAATTCTAGCTCCGTAGGAGCGACATCTCTGTAGCACGCAGTGCGAAAGAGGTTTTTGAGCTCCGTAGGAGCGGTATATTTTTCATGCGAAATTTTAAGATGTAATTTAAATTCCTTTGTTCCCGAAAAACTATGCGAAATCTTCTGTGAATATATACAGCATAATTTTTAGATGATTGATTCACGAATTCCAAATATGTCACTCCTACGGAGTTCAAAAAAAAAATTTGTTTTTCCTTCTGATACAGATATGTCGCTCCTACGGAGCTTTAGTAAACACCATCTACCCAGGAATTCCCGGTCCATTTCCCTTAGCCTAAATTTTCTATACCTAAATCGAGTATTTTTACGTTCTCTAAGACACAAATCACCTTAATAAAAGATAATAACCCTTGACCCAGTTGTACAAAGCTTTTTCTCTCATTTTTGTCATGCTGATCAGCATATCCTTTGTGACTGTATCCTCTGCCCAAAAGGTCCGGCCTTCTTCAGAGCAAGTCAATATTGAGAAAAAGCTCATAGAAGCTAATAAATACACCATGCTGGGGGATTGGTCAAAAGCGGAAGCGAATTATAAATCCATTCTCACTGACGATCCTCAGAATAGTACAGCATGTTATGAACTCTCCAGAACGATGGCTGCTCAGGGTAAATTCACTGATGCCCTTAGTTATGTACGTAAAGCCATTCGGATAGAACCAGACAATGAATGGTTTCTGCTCATGGAAGCTGATATTGATGAAAAAACCAATGATCTCTATTCCGCAATGGATGTCTACGGTCGATTGATAGAATTGAAACCCGAAAGACCGCATTACTACGCGATGCTGATCAATTTTTGTAAAAAAACAAATGAGCGCGAACGATTATTGACCGTCTTAGATAAATATGAGCAACTCACAGGCGTCACAGAATCAATCACCAGAAATCGTTTTGAAACACTTGACTCCCTGGGCCGCACTGAAGAAGCACTTGAAGCTATCAATAAACTTATAGCTGTCTTTCCATCGAATACCGAATATAAATTTCTGGCCGCATCCTATTGTAAGACGAAGGGCATGGATGATAAAGCTCTTGTCTATTATCAACAGATCCTGGCGATTGATCCCGGAGATTCACGCGCTCGTCTTGCTATGGCAGGTGTTCAGAAACAAGATGGAAATAAAGTGGCCTACCTTGAATCCGTGTCGTCCATCATGAGCAATCCTGCACTTAACATTGATGTCAAAATCCAGGAATTACTTCCCTATGTGATGGAATTGGGAGAGAAAAAAGACAATGATCTGGGTCAAGCATTGCTCAGTGTGATTGAGAAACTGATCATAGCACATCCCAAAGAAGCAAAAGCATATGCTCTCAAAGGCGATGTATTCGCTATTCTTGGCCAAGAGAAAAATGCGATCAAAGCTTATATCACTTCCACAGGAATGAATGGAAATATATATGCTGTGTGGGAACAAATGGTCAGTCTCCTGATCGATACGTATGCATACGATGATGTCATCGCACAGGCATCAAAGGCTATAGATCTTTTTCCAAATCAGGGATATCTATATTATGCCGTGGGATACAGTGAATATAAAAACAAGCGATACGATGAAGCGCTGGATATGCTCAATCAGTCGATGATCATGACAGGTAAAAACATAAGTCAGAAAATCAGTGTTTATAATGTATTGGGTATGGTGTACGATGAATTGGGACAGGCGGATAAATCATTTCAGGCATTCGAGACTGCCTTGAGTTTAAATCCGAAAAGTGTCGAAACATTATCTCAGTATAGCCTTGTGCTGAGTAAGCGGATTGAACAAAGTGACAAAGCCATAGCCATGGCAGAAAAGGTTCTTTCTGAGGGAAATCAATCAGCCAGAGTACAACAATGGATAGCTGAAGTATTTTATAATCAAAAAAAATATGACCGGGCAAAACAAGCCATTGATTTAGCTGTTGAGAAAGGTACCGATGCCTATGGTTATAATCTGGCCGGTGATATTTATATCCTGACAGGAGAAAACAACAAAGCTCTGGAAATGTGGCAGAAAGCTGTGGATGATGGCTATCCTGATCCGGATGTAAAGAAAAAAATAGCTGAACACAAAGGCCAGTAACTTTCTGTCCCAATTTTCAGTTATTTAGAAAATGCCCCGTTGACGAGAATGTACTTATGAAAAGTTTTGTTTTTTATACGCTGTTTATTTTTTTGTGCGTGTTGACGTCATGTCATACCACGAAGAAATTGGTAAATGCAAATGGTCCCACCATTATCAATGGCATATCCGAAACATCACAGATGCTTGACCTCGTATCCGCCACGGATATTCCATACACATGGTTTGGTGCTGAAGGAAACGGAACGATAGATTGGGAGGGTAACAGATATACTGCTAAAATCAGGGTGAGAATTTTGCATGACAGTATTATCTGGGTACAGATTCAAAAATTTGGATTTGAAGTAGGCAGGATGTTAATTACACCTGATTCTGCTTTTTTCATCAATCGTCTTGAACGATCCTATTCGATCTATAGGACAAATGATTTTTTCAGGAAATACAATTTACCTGCTGATTTTAATATGTTTTCTAAAGTATTTACAGGAGGGGCTTATGTGCCACCATTAATCTCAAAATCGAAAATAGAAGATGACCGGTCACTTTTCCTGGAATCATCAAATGGGGTGAATGCAAGGCTCTGGCTCGACGTTACATCTACGCTGGTGCAATCTCTTGTCACTGATCCTTTCAATCATCAATGGGAAGCAGGTTATGCGGATTACAAGGCGACTAATACGGGCCAATTATTTCCGTACCGCCGCACCAATACACTAGTCAATGATGGTATATCCAATCTTTTTGATCTCGATTATACTTCCATCGTAATCAATATTCCCCAGGAATTCCCTTTTTCCATACCTTCACATTATGATAAAATATAATGTGTCTTTAAAAGTATGGGCCACTTCGGCTTTGCTTTTCCTGGCATTTATGAGTTTCGGTCAAAAGAACCGGGATGATCTTGAGTCACAACGCAAAGCGTTAGAGAGCCAGATCAAATCCACCACAGAGATTCTCGAAAAGACGCAAAAGAGTAAAACAAAATCACTCAAGCAACTTAAATCACTGAATGTACAGATCAGTCAGCGACAGGAATTACTGGCCTCCATCAATAAGGAACTGGATCGCCTCAAGAAAGAATCAGCTGTACATGAACAAAGTAAAAACCAGGCCGTAAAATCAATCACACAGTTCGAAGAAAGGCTGAACAATGCGCTACGTATGTCTTATGTCCGAAAGCAACTACAGCCGGACTGGATATACCTGTTAAGTGCTCAATCTATTTCACAGGCGTTGACACGCTGGGTGTATCTGCGTCAATACAAAATTTTTATTGCACAACAGTTGAAGGAACTCGCCCATAAAAAAGCAATGCACCAGGAGCTCATCACGATCATCGAAGAGAATAAAAAAGAAAAAACTAAGCTTTTCATAGAGGAAGAACAACAGCGACGCAATGTCCAGGCCGAACAAAAATCACAGGAAGCATTGCTTAGCGAATTGGGAAAAGAAGAGAAGAAATTAAGAAACCAGTTAGCCAACACGCAGGCCAAAAAGAAAATACTGGATGATGAGATCGCAAGACTGATCAGTGAAGAAGGAAAGAAGATGAATACCTCAGGGCTTGCGAAAGCACCTGAAACAAAGGTGCTCAATGATAAATTTGCTTCCAATAAAGGAAAGCTTCCATGGCCTGTGGGTAAGGGAATGATATCGGGCAGATTTGGCAATCACCCACATCCTGTTCTGAAAGGTATCATGGTACAGAATAATGGAATTGATATTGAAGCTGAATCGGGTGCAGCGGTAAAAAGTCTTTTTGGAGGTACAGTTGCTTCTGTGACAAGAATTCCCGGATATGATTTTATGGTGATGGTGAGGCACGGACTTTATTTTACAGTCTATAGTAAAATTGTCAATGTATCTGTGAAGAAAGGTGATGATGTCACTACGGGACAATTATTGGGCTATCTGGATAAAGATGATCCTGAGCTTCATCTCGAAATATGGCAGGATAAGAATAAGCTTGATCCCGAGAGCTGGATAGCGAGAAAATAGGTAAAGGCCAAGGCTGAGGCGAAGGAAATGTAAAAAGCGATTAATAAATTTTGGACGAAGTCAAAATTTATTAACCAATTCACGGTTTGGCGTAGATTTTATCTACGTCGTCGTGTCAGCAAATTTTTTATTTGCGTAAGAGTTATTGTTGTAGTATAAAAGTTCACTACTAAGCCCGCGTTATTCGGTTTTATAAATTTTGACGAAGTCAAAATTTATAAATCCAAACACGGTTCGGCGTAGTTTTAACTACGTCGCGGTGTCAGCAAATTTCTGATTTGCGTAAGATGATTTTGTTTCGTAAAACAGAGTTTTGCTGACGCACGAGCGTAGGCACAGCCTACGCTCAACAGTTACATTTCTAAAAATGATTGTCACAGGGCTAAAGCCCTGAGATATTTATGCTTTTAGCTTCCCTGGCCTAAAGGCCAGGGCAATTGAAGAATTTCCTTATAATGTACAATTGAATAAATATATTCACATGAAGTCATTTGAATTGCCCTGGCCTTGAGGCCGGGGTCTTTTATCATAACTTTGCATCTCTTAAACTGTTTCAAACCCATGGCATTAGCAAAGAATAATTGGAATCTAGGTGAGAGTAAGAAAAATGTAGGAACGCCCGGCATTGAAAGAGCTGTGCTCATCGCATTGATCCAGCCCCCTATGACAGAAGAGAAGTCAACTGAATATCTTGATGAATTAGAATTCCTTGCGGAGACAGCTGGTGCGGAGACGGTGAAGAGATTCGTACAGAAGCTTCCGCACAGGGATTCCAGGACATTTATCGGGAGTGGTAAAGTAAAGGAGATCGGAGATTATATTGAATCGCACAATATTGACCTTGCGATATTTGATGATGATCTCACCGGGAAGCAGACAAACATCCTTGAAGAAGAATGGAAAGTCAAGATCGTGGACAGAACAAGTCTGATCCTGGATATTTTTGCAGCACGGGCCCAGACTGCACAGGCGCAGACACAAGTTGAGCTCGCGCAACTTCAATATTTACTTCCTCGATTACGTGGCCTGTGGGAGCACCTTGAACGACAACGTGGTGGTATCGGTATGCGAGGTCCGGGTGAACAGGAAATCGAGACTGACCGTCGTATCATCAGGGATAGAATCTCGCTGCTTAAAAAGAAGCTTGAGAAAATAGATCAGCAAAATGTAACACAGCGAAAAGGGCGTGGAGAACTCATTCGTGTCTCTCTCATCGGATACACGAATGTGGGTAAATCAACACTGATGAATATCCTGAGCAAAAGTGATGTATTCGCAGAGAATAAATTATTTGCAACCCTGGACACTACAGTCCGAAAAGTAGTATTGGGTACGATGCCTTTTCTACTCAGTGATACAGTTGGATTCATACGTAAATTGCCTCATCATCTTGTGGAGAGTTTCAAATCCACACTTGATGAAGTACGCGAAGCAGACATCTTATTGCATGTAGTTGATATCGCCCATCCACAATATGAAGATCACATCCATGCGGTCAATCAAACATTGCAGGAAATAAAAATCGAACAGAAGCCGACGATCATGGTATTGAATAAAATAGATCTTTACCGGGAACGGAATTATGATGCATTCCTTGAAGACAGTATTAAAGTCCAGATTGAAGAAGAGACCCAGGACAGGATACGAAATGAAAATGGGGTTGATACGATCATGATATCGGCTACGACTGGAGAAAATATACCATTGCTGAGAGAGATGTTGAAGACGAAGATCAGTGATGCCTATGCTGTCCGGTATCCATACAAAACGAAAGAATGGTAAATCAATATGATGGAAGTCTATACTCCGGATAAAACAATACTTGAAAAATATGCGG
>JBATMM010000247.1:0-2861 GCA_049289835.1 Saprospiraceae bacterium
TTCCGCCAGTGATTGATATGAGGCCGGATTCCGACACAGTGATGAGATGTTCTCTCGACAAAGCTGCTGTTGACTTGTGATTGTGCCTGACCAAAGGACGCAATCCGCAAAAGACAGTTTTGATATCCTCATATGTTGGCTCCTTTGTCAGGTAGTCCCTCATATGTTCCATCACAAAATCAATTTCTTCTGCCAATGCTATAGGTTCAACTGTTGCTTCAGGCATCGGTGTATCCGTCGTACCGACGATAATCCTGTTATGCCAGGGCACAGCAAATAAAACTCTTCCATCCTCTGTACGTGGAATCATGATCGCTGTATCGGATGGTAAAAATGATGCATCAAAAACCAAATGGATTCCCTGGCTTGGTTTTACTATAGACTCTGCTTCGGCATTATCCATTCGCAATATCGAATCAGTAAATACCCCGGTGGCATTAATGACGGCCTTAGCTTTGATTTCAAACGTCTCCGCATCAATCGTATCTGTGACGCGGACTCCACAAATCGCATTATCCGATTTTAAAAATTCTTCAACATTAAAATAATTCAACACGGTTCCCTCATGATCAGCAGCTGTCATCGCTAGATGAATCGCCATCCGAGTATCATCAAACTGACCGTCGTGATACATCACACCGCCTCTCAACCCTTCTGGATCAAGGGTAGGCGCAGCTTTCATTGTTTCTTCGACAGATAAAAATGTCGATGGCCCCAGACCGAGGCTGCCGGCCATCCAGTCATAGGCTTTCAATCCGATTCCATAAAAAGGATATTCCCACCATTCATAATTCGGGATCACAAAAGATTGATTTTTCACGAGGTGTGGTGCATTGCGCATAAATATTCCACGTTCGTAAAGTGCATCAAGAACAAGTTTAATATTTCCCTGCTGAAGATATCGTACACCGCCATGCACTAATTTAGTGCTGCGTGATGATGTTCCTTTGGCAAAATCATATCTTTCAAATAACACCGTACTATATCCTCGTGATGCAGCATCCACTGCGATCCCCAATCCTGTAGCCCCTCCACCAATAATGCAAATATCCCAGTCGGGTGTAGCCTTTAGCTGTTCCTTCATGAGTTCTCTTTGCATTGATGCTTTTTTTAATTTCTATTTACTACTTACTTACCACTAAATGATCTGATGGCATATCAGCCCAGGCGATAGATGCTTTGACAGCTCTCTGCCAACCATGCAATAAACCCTGTCGTGTACTATCATCCATCCATGGCGTAAATGTTTTATCAACCTGCCATTGCTCCTGAATACTTTCCATATTTTCCCAATACCCAACACCGAGTCCTGCCAGATACGCCGCACCCAAAGCAGTAGTTTCTGTGACCACCGGCCTGACAACTTTTGTATTGAGGATATCGCTTTGAAATTGCATCAATCGATTATTGACAGTAGCCCCGCCATCCACTCTCAATTCAGCGATTTTGATTTGTGCATCTGCTTCCATTGATTTCAATACATCATACGTTTGATAAGCTATACTTTCCAGTACAGCCCTGGCGATGTGCGCATCATTACTTCCCCTCGTCAATCCAAATACACTGCCTCTTGCATGTTGATTCCAGTGCGGTGCCCCAAGACCTGCAAAGGCCGGAACAACATACACTCCTCCATTATCCTCAACTCTATCAATAAGCACTTCTACTTCACCTGATGAACGTATGATTTTCAATCCATCTCTCAACCACTGTACCGCAGCTCCTGCGATAAAGACACTTCCTTCAAGTGCATAAACTGTTTTATTTCCAATGCGCCACGCAATGGTCGTCAGCAAATTATTTTTTGAATGAATGGCTTTTTCACCAGTATTCATCAGCATGAAACATCCTGTTCCGTATGTGTTTTTGACCATGCCCGGATTTATGCACATCTGTCCAAACAATGCTGCCTGTTGATCCCCGGCGATTCCTGAAATCGGAATATTTGATTCAGGTATAATACTCCCCGTCATGCCATACACTTCACTACTTGACCTGACTTCAGGTAACATGCCAGGAGGAACGTCAAACAATTCCAATAATTCTTTGCTCCATTGACATGTGTGTATATCAAATATCATCGTTCGGGATGCATTTGATACATCCGTGATATGAATAGCACCTCCGGTCAGATTCCAGACTAACCAAGAATCTATAGTACCAAATGCAAGCTCTCCTTTTTCTGCCTTGTCTCTTGCACCCAGCACATTATCCAATATCCATTTGACTTTTGTCGCAGAAAAATAAGCATCGATGATCAATCCTGTTTTGTTTCGAATAAATTCTGCCTGCCCACCGGCATTCAATTCATCACAATATTGCGCGGTCCTTCGATCCTGCCACACAATGGCATTGTAAATTGGTTTTCCGGTTTTACGATCCCAGACAACTGTAGTCTCACGCTGATTCGTAATCCCAATCCCCGCAATCTGTTTCATTGAAATGCCGGCTTTGGCGATTACTTCTGCTATTGTTCCAACTTGTGTTGTCCATATTTCTTCAGCATCATGTTCCACCCATCCGGGTTGAGGGTAGATCTGCCTGAATTCCCGTTGCGAGACAGCGACAATATTTCCTTTCTTATCAAACAGAATACTTCGGCTGCTTGTCGTTCCCTGATCAAGGGCAAGAATATATGTTAAAGACATAGAGGTCATTTTGTGAAAGTAAGTTATTAAAAAATACGTGTTAAGCGTCGGTTGACCGACTTGGTTGCTGAGCTGCACCAGGATGTGAGATATAGGTGTCGAAGCATGGGGAGTTCAAAGCTATGCTTTGAATTAGTCCAATCACTATTTTTCATACACAAGGCACAGCCTTGCCGACACCACGACGTCGGTCAACCGACGCCGAACATGGCG
>JBATMM010000248.1:0-5406 GCA_049289835.1 Saprospiraceae bacterium
ATTCCACATTCCCCATTCAAGCTCTTAATTCAGACCTCTAAATTCTATATTCTCGATTTTCTTTTCCATTCTCCATTTTCTATTCAACATTCCCGATTTTCTTTCCCATTCCCGATTTTCTTTCCAATTCCCAATTCCACATTCCCCATTCAAGCTCTTAATTCAGACCTCTAAATTCTATATTCTCGATTCTCTTCCTCATTCCTCATTCCGTATTGCAAATTCTTCACGAGTTTTAGCGTTCTTGAAAGATCAATATCTTTAGCCCATGTTTCAAAACACCCCGCTGGACATAATCATCATTTCAGGTTTATTCTGCCTATTAGGTTGTGCAAGCCCCAAAGGTCCAACCGGTGGCCCAAAGGACACAAAGCCTCCTGCTATCATTGAAAAGGAGTCTACACCCAATAAACAAACAAATTTCCACGAAAAGGAAATCACCATACTCTTTGATGAATGGATCACGATGAAGGACGTTTACACCCAGCTTGTGGTCTCTCCTCTGATGCCTCACGATCCGGATATCCGGCAAAAAGGTAAAGGGATCATCATCAAATTGCCAGACAGCCTGAAAGCAGAGACAACATACACGATAAATTTTGGCAATGCAATCGCTGATCTTAATGAAGGTAATACCCTTGAAAACTATGCTTTCGTTTTTTCTACGGGAAGTGTTTTGGATTCAATCAGTCTGATCGGAAGCGTAACCAATGCATTGACTTTGAAACCTGCAGACGGTGTTTGGGTCATGTTGTATCCGGTAGGAGAAGATAGCGCAGTCTACAAACGCAAACCCGAATACCTCGCGAAGACAAATAAAGATGGTAAATGGACGATGTCAAATGTCAGGAGCGATAGTTTTAAAATTGTCGCGCTCAAAGATGACAATCAGAATTTTCTGTATGATCAGGAAGGTGAATTATTTGGATGGCGGGATAGTACAGTATATACTTCACAACCTCTGGTCCAATTATCGGAACTTCGGATATTTCCGCTCGAGAATCGAAATGTCATAAAAGAAATAATCAATGTTGCACCAGGCCGACTCAAAGTTGTCATTAATGCGCCATATCCAAAACCGGTTCCTGTTTTTTTACCGGCGATTGATAGTTCGTTGCTGATTTGGGATGGTGATACATTGCAGGTATATTACAATCCGGCTAAGAACTATGGCGGATATGCTGTACTTGAAAATGATTCAACTAAAATAAAAGCATCTTTATCACCATCACTCATCAATAAACCTGCGGGAATTAAGATCTCATCTGCACGGCTTCGCCCCGGATCACAGGTATCCATTATTTCTGAACTTCCTGTGTTGTCCGTTGATACATCCAGGATTTTATTATCGCATGATTCATTAGGAATCATTCCATATAGAATTGAAAAAGATTTAAGGGATCCAAGACGATTTAACTTGAGCGCCACCTGGATAGAAAAGATGAGATATCATCTCACATTATTACCCGGAGCCATCACTGACTATTGGGGACGGTCAAATGACACCGTAAAACAAATCCTCGTCATCACAGGAGCTGATCAATATGGAGATCTCACCCTGACCGTAGAAGGACTTGATTCCTCGAAGCAATATGTCCTCCTTATCAAAGAAGGTGAACACATAAACGATACCTTTGTTATTGAACACCAAAGTGCGACACAAATAGTAAAAAAAGGATTGTCCCCCGGAAAATACACACTTGAGCTGATCGAAGACCTCAATCAAAATGGCGTTTGGGATACCGGAGATTATCATAAAAAAAGACAACCTGAGCGTAAAATGGTATTTATGCCTGATAATTTACGAGCCGGATGGGAATTAGAAGCAAAAGTGGTGTGGAATTTAAAATGAACAACCAACATAAAAAACTTTATACCGATGCACTTTTTTTGGGTTAATATTTTTAAACCGACGATTTATCAGCGTCATCAATGTCATCAGCGGTGAGGCTTTGGACTGATTCTCTTGTAAAATATTATGGCAGCCGGAAGGTGGTGGACAAAGTTTCTATTGAAGTCACCCAGGGTGAGATTGTTGGTTTATTGGGTCCGAATGGTGCCGGTAAGACTACAGTCTTCTACATGGCAGTTGGTTTTATAAAGCCAAATGAAGGCCACGTCTATGTAGATCAAACAGAAATTACAACATTGCCGATGTATAAACGTGCAAGGTTAGGTTTAGGATACTTGCCTCAGGAAGCATCTGTGTTCAGAAAATTGAGCATTGAAAATAATATCAAAGCGGTCCTGGAATTAACTACACTTTCAGCATCAGCTCAAAAGGATAAACTCGAAAGCCTGCTCGATGAATTTGGACTAGGACATGTACGGCACAACATAGGTGATAGCCTGTCAGGTGGAGAACGTCGCCGAACAGAAATAGCACGTGCACTGGCCACTGATCCAAAATTTATTTTACTCGACGAACCCTTCGCAGGAATAGATCCAATAGCCGTAGAAGATATCCAGAATATCGTAGCCGCACTCAAAGTAAAAAATATAGGAATTCTGATCACGGATCACAATGTCCAGGAGACACTCTCCATTACAGATCGCGCATATCTGATGTTCGAAGGTAGAATATTGAAAGCAGGAACAGCAGAAGAACTGGCCGAAGATGAAATGGTCAGGAAAGTTTATCTCGGTCAGAATTTTATTTTGAAAAAGAAAATCGTCAGATGAAATTCACTTTCCTGGTCTTTATCCTGTTTTTCTTTTTCGCAGCATGCACTACAAGTGCTGTGACTCCAACCCGTAGCAGCAGGCAGGCTATCGATTCTATTTTTAATCACCAAACCGTTTTTTTACAACCGGAAATGGACTCCTTGTGTGCTGCCAGGCATGAAGTCTATTTTAAAATAGTTGTGGATTCGATCATGAATGCACGACAAGCAGAAATGAATAATCTTGTAAAGTGAAATCGAGTCTTCTAAATATTATTCCCATTCTTCTAATTATTCTCCTGGCAGGCTGTAAGGAAAAAGTTACACAGGAACAATTGATAAGCGGAGCTATCGAAATAAAATTATCACAATGGCGGGAAACTCAAATCAAATCCTGCGATGATAAAATTTTGGAAGAAGCTGAAAAATATGTTGACTCTGTCCTGGTGGCCATATCCCTTGAAACAAAACTTGACACCATCACGAAACCTGAAAAACCGATCAAGCCGATCAAGCCTCCCTTCAAAGAAAAACCGGACAGTGTGATTATTGAAAAGATTTACAAGAAAGATGGATGACTAATCTCTTTCATTCTTCGAAATTCTAAATTGCGCTTTCTATTTCTTTATTGCAAATTCAACATTCAACATTTAAGATTTTGTTTGTGTATTTTAATTTAACCAGATATTATGTGTTCTGAATACTGAATACTGCTTACTGATCACTGAGTCCCGCGATTCGCATCCCAATATTTAAACAATCGTTTACTAATTCGATCCACTCTCCAGGCTGGAAATTTTTTTTCTGAGACTTTTAGAAAAAGAAAATTAATGCCACCCCGTGTAAAATTATTTGGAAAAGGAGATGGCACTCTCACTCCTTCAACATTATAAATGACCAATGCATCAATATGGCTTTCCTCAGTTCGTTCAAAGTAGAGATAGAATACAGGCTTCATACCGATTTCTTCTTTTGAAAAAGGTGTTCCATCCATATTGTAAAAGCTGGCTTTTCGCAGATCACGTCCTTCATAATCGAAAAAATAAGCGGCCTTTGAAAAATGATAATAATCTCTGAAGGCCCGTGTATAATCTGCCAGCAAACTATCACGTTCTTCTCTGGCTTCGTCAAGGATTCGTTGAAGACGAAGTTTTGAATTATTATCTGTGGATCTTGCGATCATGGACTGAAGGGTATCAATTTTAGCTTTCGAGGCAGGTATCCTCACGATAAGATATCCTTCCCTCAGATCACGAATGGACATGACAGGATCAACTGATTGTGCCCGTATGGAATAAAGGCCATTTGTCGCCAATATGAGGACCCAGATCAGACATGGTATATTGTAAGTCTTTAATAACCCGTTAATGATGGCTAATAACTGTCGCAATTGTTGCATAGAGTATAATTTCACGCTCCGATAAAAATACAACCACCTTATGTATGCCAGTATAGATATTGAAGCTCTTAGTCAGGAGATTTACAATGAAAGTGCCTTTGTAGACAAAATCATCGAAGCCAGCGGCCGGGTCATCGTCGGTCAATCCAACATGATCAGCAGGCTATTGCTGGGTCTCCTGGCAGATGGACACGTATTGCTTGAAGGCCTCCCGGGCTTAGCCAAGACACTGGCTATCAAGACCCTTGCCTCCACAGTGGATGGCAGTTTCAGCCGGATACAGTTCACACCTGACCTTCTGCCGGCGGATATTATAGGTACTATGATCTATAATCCCGCTTCAAGCCAGTTCTCAGTCCGTCAGGGACCTATTTTTGCTCAGTTTATTCTGGCAGATGAAATCAACAGGGCTCCGGCTAAAGTACAAAGCGCTCTTCTCGAAGCCATGCAGGAAAGACAAGTGACCATCGGAGGTGAAACATTTAAGCTAAAAGAGCCTTTCCTTGTCCTGGCTACTCAGAATCCAATCGAACAGGAAGGAACATACAATCTCCCCGAAGCACAGGTAGACCGCTTTATGTTTAAAGTCAAGATCGGCTATCCTGACAGAGCTGAGGAAAGAATCATCATGCAGCGTAGCCTCACAGGTGAAATGAATATTAAACTTCAACCCGTCGTTTCACCAGATGCTATTCTCAGAGCAAGAAAGATCGTCCGCAAAGTATATATGGATGAGAAAATCGAGAATTATATTCTTGATATTGTTTTCGCCACACGCCAACCTGAAGCTATAGGGTTAAGTAAATTAAAACCACTCATTTCGTATGGCGCATCACCACGAGCCAGTATAAACCTTGTGATTGCCTCAAAAGCTATGGCATTTATGAAGCGAAGAGCCTATGTGATTCCCGAAGATGTGCGCCAGGTTTGTCCTGATATCCTGAGACACAGGATAGGCTTGAGCTACGAAGCCGAAGCTGAAAACATAAGCCAGGAAGATATCATCAAAACTATCCTTAATAGTATTGAAGTACCTTAGGTTTCAATAGACCATCATGAGAGTACTCGCCTTTCTTCTTTTTATCTGCCTCTATTCAGGCCTTAGTGCACAGGTGACTGTGGATCCATGGATACGTTCGCAATTGGGAAAGGTGAAATGGGAACAAACCTATGAAGGCGTTCTGGCCGATTATCATCCGGTCCTCATTACACTGGCTTCGGATAGTGTCCAGATATCAGGTTACCTGATCCATAAAGGAGATAAAAAAGCACACCGTCTGCTTGGTGACTGGAAAAATAAAGGACCTTTTGAATTGCAGGAACGTGACGAGTATGACAGGCTCA
>JBATMM010000249.1:0-9484 GCA_049289835.1 Saprospiraceae bacterium
GATGAAGTCTGGCAATGGATCCAGGAAGAAGCAATGGACAGGATTAGATCTGAAAATCAAAAACTAACAGATCTCGCAAGCCAGCTTCATCATGCTGCAAAATCAAGAATTTTATTGGAGAATAATAAATTAGATCACATCATGTTGATGCTCCGGCATGGAGGCAAAAATATGATCACCACTCATAGCAAGCGGATTGAGTTTATCCATTCATTATTGACGGCTATTGATCCCGATCGGGTGTTAGCCAGAGGTTATACGATCACTTCGTACGAGGGTAAATCTGTCAATCATGCTTCTCATCTCAATCGGGGTATGACTATCCAAACAACATTTCAGGACGGAACAATAAAAAGTATTGTAGAATGAAAAAGAATCAGAATGATTACGATAAAGCTATGCATCAGTTAGAAAAACTGGTCGAGCGAATTCAGAATGGAGAGATGGGTCTTGAAGAAATGCGCAATGAAGTAAAAGCTGCAATGGAGTTAATTAAAATGTGCAGAGCAAAACTTAGAAATATAGAAACTGATTTAGAAGAGACGCTGGAAGAAGAAGAATAATATTGGGTTTGGGAAAAGGTCTTGGCTGCGAGTTAGGTAAGTGGTTTATGGTCCTGAGTGGACAAATAGTTTTTATTCTAATGGCGGAATATTCTATTCGTCCAAATTCAATAAAGTGGTGAGCCTTGCTACTAACCCCAATACCTTAACTCATCGCTATGCCCATCACCCAATTCCCCAAATAAAAAAGGTGGAAGCCGGCCCGGCGGCCTGCGCTTCCACCAACTTCACCAGTTGAAAACAATCTTTATTACAGCTGAGGTATCCTGAGAACCTGACCTGGATAGATCTTATCAGGGTCTTTCAGCATGGGTTTGTTAGCCTCAAATATAATATTATATTTCGATGCATTACCATATTGGGCCTTCGCTATTTTTGATAAAGTATCACCTGATTTTACCTCATAGAAAACAGCTTCAGGCTCCGCATTGGTAGCGATCACACTCATACGGTCATCTACAGAGGATATACCTGTATTGTTACCTAATGTGAGTACAGTCAGTTCTTTTGCCATCTGGGTTTCTGCCTGTCCCCAGACAGTCACTGTCTCATCATTAATATCTAAGGATAAATTCTGAACAGGTAAATTAAGATCAGTGACGGCCTTCAGCATGGCAGTCTTTTTAATGTTCAGAGCCTCTTGCGGAGAAGCAGTTTTGACGGCTTCTTCTTCCTTTTTGCTAAGAAGTTTTGCACCGGATCCTTTTAAAAAAGAAAATAATCCCATATTTCAGTTTGGTTTATTTGATAGAAATGAATTAAAAAAACAGGAGGAGCAACCCCTCCATTGATAGAACAATGTTACATTAAAAATGATTTTGGAAAATGATTTTTTTTTCAATACCGGTTCATCTGGTTATTTATCCCAGCTGAACGAGTTTTTAAGCTAAAACGTATACTTATAATGTATATATTACCTTAGCAGATCTATTAAGTGCAGCCATCTTGAAGAATAAGCCAGAATCAGTGTCAATCGACCAGGGAAAGGAAACTCCCCTGATGAAACAATACCTAAAAATTAAGAGTCAGCATCCGGAAGCCCTTTTATTATTCAGGGTGGGTGATTTCTATGAAACTTTCGGTGAGGATGCTATCAAGACCTCAGAGGCATTGGGCATTATCCTGACCTCACGTAATAATGGAGGAAATAACGTTGAGCTGGCCGGCTTCCCCTATCATGCCATGGACATGTATCTTCCAAAGCTTGTTCAGGCAGGATACAGGGTAGCTATCTGTGACCAACTTGAGAAACCCTCCAAGGAGAAAAAAATAGTAGACCGAGGTGTGCTTGAGATGATCACTCCGGGTATCGCCACCCAGGATTCCCTTCTGGACCGACATTCCAATAATTACCTGGCTTCCATCCATTTTATTTCCAATGATCATTTCGGCATTGCTTTCCTTGATTTATCTACTGGCGAATTTGTCATCAGTGAAGGGGCTCAACGAGAAATAGAAAAATTGCTTCAAAGCTTTTCACCATCTGAAATTATTTTATCTAAATCAAACAGGGATCGCTTTGAAAAAATATTTGGCAATTCATTTTACACCTATGGTATTGAAGAATGGGTCTTCACGACTGATTTTACAAATGAAAAAATTCTCAGGCACTTTGAAATAGCAACGCTTAAAGGATTTGGAATCGATCATTTGCAATATGCACAGGTTGCAGCTGGTGCAGTACTTCATTACCTGACGACGACAAAGCAGGATGGGTTGAAACATATCCGTACGATCAGCAGGATACAATCGGATCATTATGTCTGGATGGACAGATTCACGATCAGGAATCTTGAACTTCTCCAGGCTGCACATGATACGGGAACAAGTCTGCTGGATATCATGGATAAAACCATCTCGCCGATGGGTGCCAGAATGTTGAAGAAATGGATAGCCCTTCCGCTCATCAATCTTAAGGAAATCAGATCTAGACATGATATGGTTTCTTATGCTTTGACAAATCCGGATTGGGCCTCAGATCTGCGTGATCAGATTAAAGTAATCGGCGACCTGGAACGTATCATTTCAAAAGTCTCACTTTCAAAAATAAATCCGCGTGAATTAGTTCAGCTGAAGCGTGCATTGACAGCGCTCCACCCTATCAAAGAATGGATGCATGACAGCCGGCAGGAGGGATTGATGCGCCTGGCAGACCAGATTAATATATGCGATCACTTGCGTCAAACTATTGAATTAGCCTTACAGGAAGACGCACCGGCAATCCTTATCAAAGGAAATGTCATCCGTCAAGGCTACAATGAACAGCTCGATGAATACAGGGATATCATCCAAAACTCTAAAGAAATCCTGATCAGCATCCAGCAGGAAGAAGCCGTGAAGACAGGCATCACAAATCTGAAGATTGGTTACAATAATGTATTTGGATATTTTTTGGAAGTCACTAATAAATATAAAAACCAGGGATTGATTCCTGATACATGGGTCAGGAAACAAACGCTTTCAAATTGTGAGCGGTATGTCACGGATGATCTGAAAAAACTTGAACATAAGATATTAACGGCAGAAGAAAAAATAGGTGCCCTTGAAGAAACGTTATTTAATGATCTTGTATTGGCAGCGCAAGAATACATCGGCCCGATACAAATCAATTCGTCTGCAATAGCACAGCTGGATTGTATTTTATCTTTTGCATCCATAGCATCAGCGTATAATTATTGCAGGCCTGAGATGAATGATGACTTATCAATCAACATCATCGATGGTCGTCACCCTGTCATTGAGCGTCATCTTCCTCCCGGAGAAGTGTATGTTTCGAATAATCTTTATCTGGATAGTGATGAGCAGCAGATATTCATTATTACAGGGCCAAACATGTCAGGAAAATCTGCTTTTCTGCGACAAACTGGTTTGATCTGCCTGATGGCACAGATGGGAAGTTATATTCCTGCGAGAGCTGCGACACTAGGAATCATAGACAAGCTCTTTACACGTGTGGGTGCTTCGGATAACATCTCTTCAGGAGAATCTACATTTATGGTGGAGATGAATGAAACGGCGAGCATACTCAATAATATTTCAGCCCGAAGCCTGATCCTGATGGATGAGATCGGCAGAGGTACAAGTACTTTCGATGGTATCAGTCTTGCTTGGAGTATTGCAGAATATCTGCATCATCATCCCCAGTATAAACCCAAAACTTTATTTGCCACTCACTATCATGAGTTGAATGAATTGGCAGACAGGTATGACAGGATTCACAATTATCACATTGCCACACAGGAAAGCGGTAATAAAGTTATTTTTCTGCGCAAGCTGACTCCGGGTGGTAGTGAACATAGTTTTGGTATTCATGTAGCAAGAATGGCCGGTATGCCAAAGTCTTTATTGGAAAGAGCCAATGAAATCCTGCATGAACTTGAATCAAAAAATCTAAGTCTTGAGGAAACCATTGATGGGAAGAAAAAAATAAAAGAGATCAGAGAACAAACTGCTTTTCAGCTGAGCATCTTTGATCAGGCAGATATCAAAGCGAGAGAAATCACAGGTGAATTGAATAAAGTGGATATTAACCAGATGACACCTATTGAGTGTATGCTTATGTTATCCAAATTGAAAAAGATGGCTGAGGAGTAAGAGAGTAAGACAGGAAGAAAGTAAGATAGTAAGACAGCAAGAAAGTAAGACAAAAATACCGGATGTTGAGCGTCGGTTGACCGACGTTCTGGCGAAATCAAGGCTTAGCCTTGAATAAGTTTAAATGAAAACTATGAATCCTAAATTTTAATCCTGTATCAATATCCTTTGCACTACTTGACCTCCAGAAGTCTGAAATCTCAGTTGATAAATTCCTGTAGGTAAATTCGTCAATTCAATCTTTTCAGGTGAAAGGTCCATGCTTACAATTTGGCCAACACCATTTATGATCATCACTGGAGGAATGACCTCATGCTGTAATTCTGTTTTTAAAGTGATATAGTCTCTCGTTGGATTTGGGAAATAAAAAGATTGCGCACCTTCTTTGATGATATCATGTACTGCAGTTGTATTTCTTGAAAAGATATAGCTTGTGCCGGGTGACATCGTACCATTGAGATGCGTTTCCTGATATGTGTTTACCAATGTAGGATTCGAGGGATTACCGGACAGAAGAATGATCTCTCCCAGGTTTACATCATTAATAAAATCTAAACTTTCAATTATGCCAATGATAGGTCCGTTTGCTCCATAATCTATAATGGGATGAGTAATTGATGAAGGACCATATAGAAATTCAATATTCCCATCTACCTCATAAAGCTTAAGTTGAAAGTTGATAAAATCTGCAGACACGCCGAAAGCACTCAGATCTTCATAAAATCCGGCATTTTTCCACTCTACAGTGAGAACTCTATGACCTGAACTACCTTCGGTCTTATAGGTAATAGGTGATAGTGAATTGCCACCGTTATATCCACGATCAATCAGATCCGCTCCAAACAAAATAATATTGGCAATAATGGCCGCTGTGGGATCATCTATCAATGTGATAACATTGTATATACCGGGCAAATAAAGTGTTTGAATTGTCTCACCATAATAATGAAAATCAAATCCAATAGGAATCGTCAGATCAGCATCATCCCAGATACCTGTGACTAAAGATGTTCCACCGACGAGATCGACATAAGGTTTGGTACTCACAGAGAAGTGATAGGTCTGACTATGGGCAGATTCATTTTTCAATAAAATGAATATCACAATGGCCAGTAAATATTGTATTCTCATTTGTATGAATTTTTCCGATTAAATAATTTTCTGATTCAAGTCAAACAGAAAAAATTGTAAAAGGTTATTCGCATAGCTAAGAATCAGCTTTTATCAGGAAACATCGATAAACTAATCACCTCCTTATTATTGAAATATTTCCTTGCAGCCTGAAGCAAAATATTCTTTTTTAGATGAGCTATCCTCTCTTCCAGTTTTGCCTGCTCCACTTGTTGAGCCAGATCAGTCCCATTCATCCAGCTATTGATGAAATTACTCATCCAGAATTGATTCTGCTGAAGATCCTTCACCCGCCCTTGTCGTTGTGTCTCTGTGATTTTTTCGATATCTACAGAATCAATGTCCATTTTCATTTTGGCGATGACATCCTTTGCAGCATTAATCAATTCATTTGTCCTCGGTGGATCTGCATTGAAGCTGATCTGAATCGAATATTGATTGATTGGATACTTTGATTGTCCACCTGAAACCGATACTCCATAAACTCCTCCCTTATCTTCCCTCAATTCCTCACGAAGTTTTATCCGCGCGATATCAACTAATGATTGTAGGACATAAGCAGAATCCGGATTATACGTATCTGCACCATGAAAGATAATCTGCACCAGCGATTTTGGTGCCTCACCTCTGTTGAAAGTTGAATCAACCACTCCGGAGGGATAACGATCACCGACATCTTTCCAGTTTTCTTTTCGGCCACCTCCGGGCAATGCACCCAAATATCTGCCGGTCAAAAGCTTTAATGAATCAACATCAAAATTGCCTACAAAAAAGAAATCCATGTCACTGACATCTGCAAAACGATCATGATAAATATAGATGATATCGTCCATATTTATTTTATCAAATGATTCGATAGGCGGAAATCCCCGGCGTGGATTATTACTTGAAGTGACACGGGCTAGTTTGTCGAAAAACCAATTCTGAGGATTAGCCAGCAAATTAGTATACCGGCTTTTTTCCCGACTGACAAATGAATTCAGAGCCACTGTATCTTTTCTGTATGCTGTCACGTATGAATAGATCAATTGCATCATGGTCTCTTTGTCAGCCACAGAGGATGAGCCACTCAGTCCTTCATACCTCTCCTGGATAAAAGGTGTCACACCCACGCGAAGGCCTGATAGTTTTTTATCCAATGCCGTAGCATCAAATGTGCCCAGGCCACTACTGTTGATGACAGCGGATGCACTACGGGCAGAAGGATACTTATTTAAGTCATACAATGATGTGCCACCAGGGCTGTATGCCGACATCAGGATCTCATCATTTTTAAATGTAGTAGGTTTCGCAGTTACATGTACACCATTTGCAAATTCCCAATGGTAGACATCGAGGTTGGTGTCGTGCGTAAAATTCAAAACAGGTTTTGCTGGAAAAGATCCTGAAAGCAAAGGAGCAGAAACATCTATATCCACATAAGCAGGTATTTGTTCCTGGCTGACATCTTTGAGCATCGTCACAAGGGTGATTGAATCCGGTAATAAAGATTTATCCTTATCTGGCCCGGTAACAATGATGACGCGGTTTTTATCTGTGATCCATTTCGGTGCAAGTTGACTTATTTCAAAATTTGTAATCGTGGGCATCAATGATTTATACATTTCAAGTGTTTGAGCTGCATCAGGCATCGGTGCATCCGTGAGGAAGTTGGCGATAAGTCTTCCGATGATGCGACCTGATTCCTGTTTATCCTGTTCCAATACATTTTGTTCTGCCTGCCGCATCATTGACGCTTTTTCACGATCAAGTTCTGTGTCCGTAAAGCCATGCAAAAGCACGCGCTGATTTTCCTCTAGCAACGTCTTAAATGCACGTTGAATATTTTTTGCTTCCGCAGATGCAAAGCTGCTGTATGTTGCCAATTCACCCACATCCTGGCCATATCCTGAAAAACCAAAAATAAAAGGAGGATTAGCCTGACGTGATATTTCTGTAAGACGTCTGCCTAACATCCGGTTATATAGATTGTAAACTAGACGATCACGGTAATCGAGAATATTTTCTATCTGGTTGAACTTGTGCTTATAAGCAATCTGAATTCCACTGTTTGTGGCTTCGGGATCAGTGATGACTCTCGCAAATGTTTCTTCGTGTGGTGGAAAGTTCTCAGATTCTTTTGTGCGAATGACTGGAGGAGCCACCAGATCCCCAAACTGTGTTTTAATCTGCGCTTCTACTTTTTCGACGTCAAAATCTCCTACGACGACGACAGCCATCAGATCAGGCCGATACCAGTCTTTATAAAAACGACGCACTACATCATATGGTGCATTTTTTACGATATCAGGATCGCCGATTGGTAATCTTTCAGCATAGCGGGATTTGTAATATTCAAATGGAAGAGACTTCTGCGACATACGTTGATCAGGACTTAACCCACTACGCCACTCAGAGATGACCACGCCCCGTTCTTTATCTATCTCCTTGTCATCAAATGCAATTCCACCTGCCCAATCACGAAGGATGAGCATGCCTTTATCAAACTGGTCCTGCAGATCAGTTCTGACCTGTAACATGTAGACAGTCTCATCGAAACTTGTGTATGCATTCAGATCAGGCCCAAAACGTGTTCCGACAGATTCAAGATAGTTGACTAATTCATTTTTTGAGAAATGGGTAGTACCATTAAAAGCCATGTGCTCTGTAAAATGAGCAAGACCCTGCTGGTCAGGATCTTCCTGCATGGAGCCTGCTTTTACAGCGACGCGTAGTTCAGCCCGATTTTCCGGTTTGCGATTAGCTTTAATATAGTATGTGAGGCCGTTTGATAATTTACCTATTCTGACAGAGGGATCCTTTGGTAAGGATGACATTTTTTGTTCAACCGGGATGGGCTTTCCGATAGGTTCGCATACTGTGGAATCTTTTGGTTGAGCGATTTTTGGGCTGCAAGCGACGGTTAGTGCAATAGCGAACCAGATAAAAATGCGGAAATTGTACATGAGTTTATTTTTTATAGCATTCAATATCGTAAAAAAAGAGCAAATTCGTCACTCCATTTATATACCTCATCAGCGGGAGTAGCTCAGGGGTAGAGCATTAGCTTCCCAAGCTAAGGGTCGTGGGTTCGATTCCCATCTCCCGCTCTTTTAAACCATCAACCTATACTCAAATTCATACTTATGGGTGAAGGGCCAAATTTTAACATGATTTAGTTTTGATACAGCGGAAATTTATTCCCTCTGAAAGACTAAATCCTTAAACCATGAGCAAAATTATTTTTACGCTCACCCTTGTTCTCTTCTTTTACCATTCACTTGTTTCACAGGTAAGTATTAATATCAACGGTGCCCCACCCGATTCAAGTGCGATGCTTGATATAAAAAGCACAACGAAAGGATTTCTTGCTCCGAGAATGACTAGTGCACAGCGTAACGCTATTTCATCTCCTGCTACAGGACTTTTGGTGTATGATACTTCGTTCAAAACATTCTTCTATTACAATGGAACAATATGGACATCCACAGCCTTAGCTTCTCTCTTAGCTGATACGGATGGCGACACGAAGGTGCAAGTGGAAAAGAATCCGAATGAAAATATTGTACGCATTGATCTTGCAGGAACGGAATCAATGGTGTTAAGAAAAAATGCAGGGGGTAATGTTTTACTTGAATTGTCAGGCGCCGGAAATAATACATTGACCGGAAAAGATGCCGGTGGCGCTACTACAACCGGTATATCAAATACAGGATTCGGGTATCAATCTCTTTTTGCAAATACAACAGGTTCGGCGAATACTGCAGTTGGGATTAGGACGCTACATGAGAATACAACAGGATCGGCAAATGTAGCCATAGGTATCAGGTCTTTATTTTCAAATACCACAAAAAATTTCCTTGTAGCTGTAGGAGATTCCGCTTTGTTGAATAATGGTATCGGAGCCACATTATCCGATCATGCGACAAAGAATACAGCCGTTGGTTCCAAAGCACTGTATTCAAATACGACAGGTTATAAAAATACTGCAAATGGATTTAATGCTTTGTATGCCAATACTACCGGCTATCAGAATACAGCTAATGGCAGTGAAGCTCTTTTGTCAAATACAACCGGTTATTCAAATACAGGTATTGGGGCATCAGCACTTCGCTCAAATACAACAGGATTTGGAAATACAGCTCACGGTTATGGTGCACTCTATTCAAATACAACAGGAGAAGCCAATACAGCGATGGGCAAAGAAGTGCTTTATT
>JBATMM010000250.1:0-3163 GCA_049289835.1 Saprospiraceae bacterium
CACTTCACATGAACAGAACCATCACGTCAACAAATGAAATTTATTCAACATCTAATATAGCGACACCCCACAAACCTCAGGGAGATCATGAGGTTCCCATCGAGTGGGTCAATTGGGATAATATGGGAGCTGCAGGCGGTATTATTTCTTCTTCAACAGACATGCTGAAGTGGATGGCTTTGCAGTTAGATCATGGCATTGAAGGAACAGATACTTTTTTCACAGCCCAATCACAAACTACGATGTGGACTCCACACAATAATTTTCCTGTGAGTCAAAGAGCCCATCAAATCTATGGCAGAAATTTCAACGGATATGGTTTGGGATGGGGACTTGGAGAATACCAGGGTCATTTTGTGGTCTCGCATACAGGAGGCTATGATGGTATGTATTCCAGCGTGATACTGCTACCCAATGAGCATATAGGCATTGTAGTGCTGACAAATGCTATGCACAGTATTGGTCCAATGTTAAGTAATGAAATCATTGATAAACTATTGGGTCTTCCACAGGGTGATTGGGAAGACAGAGGATTGAAGCAAGATCAGGCTGCATGGAAAAGCAAGGCTGACAGAATAGAAGAAAGAATGAAGGCGCATGAGACAGGTACTACACCTACAATGAGTCCAACAGAGATCTCAGGTTTATACAGAGATCCTATGTATGGTGAGATTCGCATCGAACAGGATGGCGGACTATTGATGATAGACTTTACAGCCTCTCCGGGTTTAAAAGCAAAACTGACACACTGGCATCATGATGTCTATCAGATAGAATGGTTGAGACCCCAGGCGTGGTTTAGTTTTGGAACTGTTCAGATCCTTCAGGATAATAATGGTAATCCTGACAAACTATTATTTGATGTGCCGAATGATGATATTTTCTTTGAAGAAATCAAAGCCGTACGCGCGAACAAATGACTTCAGAACCTATAGGATTTATTTATGCATTGATGCAGGATGTCAAGGGTGATGTTTACCATGACCCTGTGACGCTTGGTATTTATGCTACTGATGCAAGTATCTATCAGATCACGCCCGTAGCTGTCGTATGTCCGAAAGATGAAGAGGATGTAAGGGCTTGTCTTCGGATAGCAAATCAATATCAGGTACCCATTTTAGCGAGAGGTGGAGGAACAAGTCTCGCAGGTCAGACAGTAGCTGAAGCTATCGTCCTTGATTTTTCGAAGTACATGAATAAAATTCTTTCATTTGAAAATAATATTGTTACTGTACAGCCTGGCGTAATACGATCGCAACTGAATAAATTTCTGAAACCACATGGACTTGAATTCGCTCCTGATCCTGCTACAGGGACCAGAGCTACCATTGGAGGTATGGTGGCTAATAATTCTTCAGGGACAAAAAGTATTATCTATGGCAAGACAGGAGATCATGTCGTTGAATTAAAAGTCATGATGGTGGATGGTAAAGTCATTCATACAAAAGCACTTTCATCTGGAGAATTACAGGACAAATTATCAGGTGAGGACGAAGATCGATTCTATTACCAAAAGATGATGGATATCGTATTGCCATTAACCAGTGAAGTGAGTGATAGGTATCCCAAAACGATGCGAAGAGTAGGCGGATATGCGTTTGATGATTTTATTTCATCCGGATTTGGTGACCTCAACCGGATCATCATCGGAAGCGAAGGAACGCTGGGTATCATTCTTGAAGCAAAACTAAATGTTGTAAAGCTTCCAAAATTCAAGGGACTTAGTGTAGTTCAGTTTGATCACGCACAGGATGCCATCAAAGCAACCATCACGATGGTGAAATACAAACCATCCGCAGTGGAGATCCTGAGTCGATTGCTGATTGGGTATAGCCGGAAGAATATTGAAACGGCTCCTATGTGTGGATTTTTGAAGGGAGAACCAGACTCTATTCAGATCATTGAGTTTTATGGAGATGATCCTGAAGAAATAAAAAACAGGGCGGAGTCCATGCATGCTGAATTGCGATCACTTGGATTTGGATATGCACATGATTATTATCCTGAAGGAAAAACATTTTATGATGTGTGGGGGATCAGGGAGCGTGGATTGGGATTATTGCTGGGAGAACCTACGGATAAGAAAGGTGTTCCCGTGATTGAAGATGCAGCTATTCCACTGGAGCATCTTGATGCATTTATTGCAAAGGTTGTAGTGATATGTGAATCCAAGGGAGTGGGTGTAGATTATTATGCGCATGCAAGCGTCGGTGTGATTCACATCAAACCCATTTTAGATCTACGGGTGCAGGGAGATATTGATCTGTTTAAAAAAATAGCGGACGAAGTATTTCAACTCGTACTTTTTTATAAAGGATCGTGGAGTAGTGAACATGGAGATGGCCTTGTACGAAGTAGTTATCTACGGGAGTTTTATGGAGATGCTATCTATGAAGGCTTTAGAAAGACAAAAAATTTATTTGATCCTGATCATCTTCTTAATCCTGAGAAGATCGTCGATGCTCCTCCGATAGATAGTCATCTTCGCTATGGTGCGTTGTATCATGATTGGCCATTTGAGTCAGTGTATAAATACCGGGAGCAACATGATTTTCATACTGCGGTTCATCAATGTTCCGGTCTTGGTGCCTGTAGGAAAGTATCCGGTGGTACGATGTGTCCAAGTTTTATGGTAACACTTGATGAACGTGATTCTACTCGAGGGCGTGCGAATGCTTTGCGGCTCGCGATGTCCGGACAATTGGAAGGTGGTTTGGCAAATAAAGAATTACCTGAAATACTTGATTTGTGTCTTTCCTGTAAAGCTTGTAAAGCGGAATGTCCAAGTAGTGTGGATATGGCAAGACTAAAGGGCGAAGTAATGCAATATCAATTTGATCAGAATGGTATTTTATTAAAGGATAAGATGATCGGAAGGAGTGCGGATTTGGCCAGAAGATTTGCAGGGAAAAAAGCGGGAGTGATCAATTTGCTTCAAAACATGGCTGGTATCAGACACGTGGTGATGAAATCAATTGGTATGGATGCGAGGCGAAAACTTCCGACCTATACTTCGAAGCTTTGGACAAAGTCTCACAAAGAGCAACATGCAAAAACACAAGGAGGTGAACCTGATGTCATTCTTTTGACGGATACATATACACAGTGTCATCAGCCGGAATCCGGTATCGCTGCAGTACGATTACTTGAAGCGTTGGGACAA
>JBATMM010000251.1:0-2062 GCA_049289835.1 Saprospiraceae bacterium
ACAAAATCTGCATTAATCTCAAGAATCAAATTGCATTTTTCGATAAGCATTTTCCAGATTCCCCTCTAATATCAGGGAAGGTGATTTTAGAAGATGTCCAACTTTTTAATCAAAACACAAATTGGAATTCCAATACAGACTCCTTGTGTACATATTTTCAATTACCGCAAAACCTTCATCTAAACTACAATCAAAACACGCTTACTTTTTTTTACAATAGTCCCAGCATATTTCACGATGAAGACCCTTTTTATTCATACAGATTACTGCCTGCAGATACAGCCTGGAGTAAACTTTCAGAAAACAAATCGGTCTCGTTTAGTCAGCTCAAACCTGCCACTTATTCCTTTCAGGTTCGAAGCAGACAAACAGGAATGGAATGGAGTGACATTACCAACTTTTCTTTCATGATTCAAAAACCATTTTGGGACAGGACCTGGTTTCGAATTATTATTCTTTTAGGAGTTGCCAGTTTAGTAGCTTGTGTATTCCGAATTCGCCTGAAGCAGGAAAGAAAAAAAGGAGAAATTAAAAGTCAATTACTTGAACTTGAGATGAGAGCTCTTCGGGCACAGATGAATCCACATTTTATCTACAATGCGCTCAATTCAATTCAGTCTCTTGTAGCGACTAATCAAACGATGTCCGCCAATAAGTATATCAGCAAATTTGCCCGGTTGTTGAGACAGGTGTTAGAGAATTCGAAGCGGAGTGAAATTTCACTGAGCCAGGAATTGGAATCGCTTCGTCTGTATGTGGATTTGGAAAAGTTACGGTTGGATGAAGATGTAAAGTTTATTGAAACTATGGATGAGTCTATCGTGCCTGAAACCATACGGATCCCGCCGCTTGTCCTTCAACCCTTTGTTGAAAATGCACTTTGGCATGGATTGTCTTCTAAAGAAGGTGAAAAAAGAATCGAGCTTGTCATTAATGATGATAAAGAATGGGTTCATTTTTCGATCACAGATAATGGAATCGGGAGACAAAAGGCTGCCATGTCGAAACCATCAATTAAAGAGCATGAATCTACTGCTGTCTCACTGACAGGCCAGCGATTGGTTGATTTCAATGGGACGGTTAAACCAGATGCATTGAAAATGGAGGATCTATTTGCACCGGATGGATCGGCTATCGGCACACGGGTATGGCTTCATATCAGGAAAAAGACAAGTCCCGGATTTACAGCTCAATAAACCAGACCCACCATTCATATCTGATTATCGTATCCGGATAAAGGCGCCATTTATCATGGCACAAGCATGCTAATTTTCGATTACAATTTGATAACCATAAAGGGATCGAAAAAAAATGTTCGCAGCAGGTGTTGTACTCATGGGAGTGATGGTGATTTTCTTTATGTTACTGGATTCAATTATAAATTCCCGGCTAAGAAATAAATCTGAAAAGGAACCGAAAAAAATCAATAAATACTTTTGAATTCGTTCAATTTGAGAAGGATGACTATCGGAATACTCAGAGAAAGAAACTTTTCTAGCTTAATACAAATTCAGACTTACGTAAAGTTCGACCATGCTTACCTTCCATCCTAAAATTATTCAAAATTTCAAATGCTGGGCACATCAGTTAATCTTGTTTTTTTTCTTGTGCCAGTTGACGCAGGCTCAGTCTCCTGCAAGCGTTTGGGCAAAAAATCTAGGAGAAGCAGATATCAGGAATAGTGGTGTTATCAATGCTACCTCGGTGGCTGTTGATAGTGTAAGTGGCGCAGTTTACACTACAGGAACTTTTACTGGAACTATTGACTTTGATCCTGGTGACAATACATTTCCCATTACTTCAACCGGCACTCAGGATATCTTCATTTCCAAATTAGACAGTAATGGAAATTTTGTTTGGGCGAAAGCAATTCATACGGGTAGTGGTTATTATTGTATAGCTACTTCCATAGCACTCGATGATTCCGGAAACGTTTACACCACAGGTGGTTTTAGTGGGACAGTGGATTTTGATCCGGGTATAGGAAGTATGATTGTTTATTCCTGGTCAGATTTTGACATATTCATTTTGAAATTAAACAGCTCCGGCGATTTTTTATGGT
>JBATMM010000252.1:0-4503 GCA_049289835.1 Saprospiraceae bacterium
GTGCCCATGTGCATGCCGGCAGAACCAAAAACCTGGTCACCTGCTTTGAATCGTTTTACATTCTTTCCCACTGCCTCAATTTCCCCGGCAAGAGCATATCCAAGGATATCATTTTTAGGCTTTCGGAAACCGTAGACAAATCTAACGGCGTATGGGTCCGCCTTTCGAATGCGGACATCTCCTGTAGATACTGATGTCGCGTGTATCCTGATCAGTATTTCATTGTCCTTAGGCATGGGCTTGTTGACTTCTCTGAGTTGAAGAACTTCGGGTGAACCATAAGATGTACATACAATAGCTTTCATTTTAATTCATTTTTAAACGAATAGTTTGTTTGTCTCTATTCGAAAGCAAAAGTATGGTTGAGCCTAAGCCCGGTCGTTCGGGATCACAGATGGGTGTTCGGTATTATAATTCCGGACAAATTGAATATGGGAAGAAGCCTAAGGGAATATTCAAATGGCAATGGGCAATGGGCAACGGGCAATAAGCAATAGGCAATAGGCAATAGGCAATAGGCAATAAACAATAGCCAAAAGCAAAATATTTATCGTTTAACCCTTTAACCGCTTAACCATTTAACCGTTTTTTAAAAATTCCTTCGGCGTCATCCCCGTTTCTTTTTTGAAGTATGTATTGAAAACCGTTTTAGAATTAAAACCACTTTCATAAGCAAGGCCAATCAATGTAAGGTGCGCCTTACTCATATCTTTGGAAATCTGTTTGAACGCTTCGATCCTGTAATGATTTACAAATTCATTGAAGTTTTGTCCCATACTTTCATTGAGTAGCCAGGAAAGTTGATTGGGGTGGATGTCTATCTGTTCTGACAGTGAGCGTAGGGATAGATCCGGGTCCAGATAAGGTTTTGCTTCATGGATATGATCCAACAATCGAGCAGAATAAAACTTCACTTCAGCCTCATCCAGTAGTTCTTTCTTCTTCTTTGGTTTTTCAATGCTGTTTTCAGTCTGATATAAAATCTTATGAAACTCAACATATCGTGGATCATCTTTCAATCCATCTACCAAAGGATCCGTATAGCGAAGGAGCAATAGTGATGATTTTTTTTCAATGCCCTGCCGGACACATTCAAATGCACGGTCATTATCACCCATAGCGGCATACAGCAGAAACAGGTAGGAGTCTGCATTGAATCCTTCCGGACCTTTTGCCAGCTCCGATAATTGTCCTAATGCCGTTGCCGTATTTACAGAATCATTTTTCAATGCATAAGCCAGTGCTGTTACTCCCCATTTATTTTCAGGCACTACGATGTCGGAAGGCATATGATCAAAATAATGAAGTACTTCATCATAGCGATCCATCATCAGCAGACAATAACATTTGACTGTATGAACCGGAATATTTTTCGGATTGTGTTTCAGACATCTGTCCAGTTGGTCAAGAGCCTTCGTATATTCATCCGTCATGTAATGGAAATAGGCCTTGAAGAACAATGTTTCCTGCGACAGTGGATCTATACTAAGTGCGATATCTAAATGCTGAAGTGATTTTTCTTTTTCTCCCGCAAGAATGTACAAGAAGGACATAAACTGTTGCGCCTCTACATGGTTGGGCTGGATTTCAAGTACCCTTTGCATTCGATTAAAAGAATCTTTGTAATCACAGGCCGTAAAAAAGGCCAGGTGTCCAAGCTGATAATGTACGCCCGGCAATTGATCATTCAACATCAGTGCATGGTGTGTCAATTGTATTGTTTTGCCCCATCCTTCTTCTGCAGGCATAAAACCTGTGGTGGCCATAAATCCATAACACTGTGCAAGGCCCAGGTATGATTCAGTATGTTTTGGATCCAGCCCGAGTGCTTTCTCATAAAGTGAAATCGCGATACGGATATCCTCCGGATTCCACTTATTGAAATGGTATTTAGCTTTCAGTGAATATTCGTAAGCATCTATATTGTCCGTTTGCTTACCGACGAGATGTTCCTGAATTTCAAAGTGGCCAAATTGCTCTCTTAATTTTTCAGCGATCAACAGGCTGATCTCATCTTGTATTTCAAAAATATTCATCAATTTCCTGTCCCAGGTTTCAGACCAGAAGTGAAAATCTTCTTCAGCATGGATCAGCTGTGCCGTAATTCTGATCATATCACCAGATAGTCGAACACTGCCTTCCAGAATTGCAGAGACATTAAGTTCCTTCCCGATCTCTTTGATCGGAATGTTTTTATTTTTAAAAAAGAAAGAAGAAGTCCTGGAAGTTACTTTCAAACTTTTAATCTTTGACAATGCATTAATAATCTCTTCCGTGATGCCATCACTGAAATATTCATTCTCGGCACTTGTGCTCATATTGACAAAAGGAAGTACCGCAATGGTTTTAGCTATGTTGTTTTCTTTCCCTCTTAGTTCTTTCTGCTGAGGAATGATGATACCCTGGACGGCAATCGCAAAGACTTCAACAGGTTGTGTTATATTTTTAAGTTCAAAATACCCGGCAGAGACCGTAGTGATATCATTGTGATTTTTGAGTTCATCATTTAATTTTCCTGAAAGAAGAATGGAACCGGCTATGCCCATGCTCTGAATCCGCGAAGCAAGATTCACTCCATCTCCGTAAACTTCTGTTTTGCTGAAAACAATATCGCCCATGTGCAGACCGATACGTAGCGGAACAGGATCCTTTTCCTGAAGAAGTCTTTGTATAGTTATGGCACACAAGGCTGCTTCGATGGCACTCTTAAAAACGCTTAGTGTACCATCTCCATAATATTGTACGATTTCTCCATGGTAGATTTCGTGTTGCTGCCGGAAGACTTCGCGGTGTCTTGCTCTTACACTTGTAGCTACTGCTTCATCACCGTGCATCAAGGCCGTATAGCCCACGATGTCCGTAAACATTATTGCAGCAAGCTGACGCACTTTCTTCTCCTTCATGACTTCATCTTCAGGGATCAATGTAAGGTTAATCCCTCATTTGGTCGCTGTGGATTGCATTCAGGTATTGGTCGTGGAGATTATATTTTCAATGCAAGCATCAAATACATTCTGAACATCGTCTTGTCAATTCCATTTACGGCCGTAAAATATTCTCCCGGACTAAATACAGACGTGGAGAATTGCATGTTGAGATAGTGATTGAAATAATAATTGAGATACCAGTCGCCACCATATCCTATCGTTTTATTGTCAGTCGTCAGTGTATTCAAATTGACAGTAGCAATTCCTGTTGATCTGTCCTTTGATTCCAATACCTGTTCAAATACACCATGAATACCCGTATCCACTAATCGCCCAAGTCTCCAATTGACATGAACCGTACCTGCCTGGACATTGGAACCTTTGAAAGCATCGATGTATCCAAACCGACGATGTTCATTTTGCCAAAGTACATTGTAGGATTTGAGATCATTATCTGCGGGGTCATCATCACCACTACCAAAGTAATAAGCTATATCAATGCTCATCTTGTTATCATTTGAAAAATAACCTGCACTCACTTCTGCTGCATATGCATTTACATTTCCAAGTTTGGTATCTGTGATGACACCTCGTGCAATCCCGGTCTGATAGATCATCTCCGCAGAATAGCGAAGACGATTTGATCTTCCGAAAAGCCTGATGTTTGGCATAAATACAGTCGTACGATAGCCGCTGTTATACTGATCAATGATGTAGACAAGATTAGCATCCAGATGAAATACATCAGACAGGTTAAATGTATTAAAGTTGCCCAGAAAAATGGGATGATTCCAATCGAAGTTTGCAGAGTCCGGTGCTGCCTGGTAGAGTTGCACCCACATCACATCGCTTGTCCATCGCTCTGTATGATAGCGAAACCTTGCACTTTCAAAACTTCGTCCTTTCGCGAAATCATCATCACCGACAAGAATCTCTGTTCCATATTTCCCCAGACACATGCGGCCGAAACGAAGAGACATCTTTCCAGCCCTGTCAAGTTTCTTCATATCGACATACGCTTCATACAATGATAAGTTCGGATCAAGCGGACCAAGACTCCTTGAGTAGACTCCATACGAATGTAAATTGACAACCATATCAATATTTTTCGGGAGAGATATATTCCCCCCGAAATCTCCTCTCAGGTAAAAGTTCAGGTGACCAAGATCTTCCGGCAAGCCGGCTTCCTTATAATTTGAAGTTGTCTCCGGACGAAAGAAAAAATTGACGAGAGGTTTAAATTGGATCTTACCTGAAACGGGTAAAGCAGGACTGTCAAAAGAAGTAGTATCAATGGGCAGGTAAGGAATGATCCCATCTACAGGTAGCACGGAATGCGCTATCTCAATTAAATTGTCCTCTACTATTGTGGATTTATATTGCGCCTTTACATTACCAACAAGACCTATGCACAGAATGGCGATGATGAGAAGAAGATTGGTTTTCATTTAGTTCTGAATTAGATGATAGAGAAATCTATGATTCCAAATATACATAGCTTATCGAATAAGGAATATCGAATAACGAATAACGAATAACGAATAACGAATAACGAATACTGACGTTCGAGTGTCTC
>JBATMM010000253.1:0-17990 GCA_049289835.1 Saprospiraceae bacterium
ACGTGGCTTGTACCTGTCGATGATATTGACTTCCTGAAAACAGTTTGACCCAGAATATTGATCAATCTCAATTGTACGTCATGATAAGGTTTCTTGAATTCCATTTTTACCTGCACCTCATCGGAAACTGGATTTGGATAAATCGAAACCAAGTCGGCAAGAGGTAATTGATCAACAGTGTTGGTCCCGAGATCAACATTAATTCTAACAATCGGAACAATATCAAATCCAAAGGTACCGGCAGCTGTAACTCCATAATCGATTTCAGCTACATTTCCATCTGCTGCGAGACCGAGTACAGATGCATAAAATTTTCTATCAGTCAATCCCGCAGTATAGGCCGAATCAAAAGCCAAATTTGTAGCACTGTAATCTCTGGCTTCACTTGCCTGAAGGAAAAGTACCGGGCTAGTAGCATCAACTGCCTGATATTCAATGACAGCCATGTACCCAAATCCAGCCTTCATAATGACAGGATCTCCAGGATTATCAAAATTTTCCAACGGTGTAGTAATCATGGCAGGGTCACCTTCCAGACCTGTAAAAGTATATGGAATGGCACTAATGTATCGTCTCTCACTAGCGGCAGATTTTTCATCTCCATTTGTATCCGTCCACTGTAGAAGAAGGACATTTACGGTCAGGCCTTCCATTGCAGTAGGGTTGTTTACGCCCCATTCAATACTAGTCGCTTCTGCGTCCACGACAGGCTGAAAATAATTACCATATACATAAGACATTGGAGATCCGGCGGTGTAATTAGAGGCTGCAGGGGCAAGGCTTCTCGTGGCTCCATCTTCAAGTGCAAATGCATTGCCTCCAACCCTAAAGTGGTATGAAGCAGAATTGTCTGAAGCATCATAATCCTGTGAATCCTGAGATAAGGTATATGTTCCCTCATAACTTGCTTTTTCCGCTGGCACATTAACCAAGTCAGGGAAAAGTTTATTCTGCGCTGTAGAGTCAGCTTCAATGCTTCCATAGGACAGATTTTCGTTATAAAGAACATTTCCGAGCGAATCTGTCACTGTGCTATTTAAGTTGACATTTGTCTGTGTACAAGATCCGGCATTGTATATGTCAGAAAGAACCGGAAAAGGATATACCTGGTTATTTGGTACAACTGCCCAGGGTGCAATAGCATAGAAAGGAGGATCTCCTACCTTTCCACCCACTCGTGTATTGTTACATTCCGTTTCAACAATTTGGAAGTCATCCACTATCCAAAAATAATAATGGGCTAAATATGTTAATTTAAGCTGGATCGAATCAGCATTATTTGCGCCAGGCAAAAACTGCCTTATCCGATTAATTGTATTTGAAGCGTTTGCAACTAATGCTTGATTTATCGGAAAATCAGTCCATGTACTCCAATTGGGGTCACCGGCATTTTTATTTCTATAGGATAATGTGAAGTCGCTACGTAATTCTCTTACGACCTGATTGAAAACAACTGTTATACCCGAAACATTCCAGTCCCCCATGTAGATGGCGGGTGATTGAAGTGCATAGACAGCCTGAACAGATGTTGATCCGGTAGCATTAGTGGATGTAGGCACAGAGCCAGTTGCAGAAACGCCAGTTCCTCCGTTATCATTAAAATCGGAATTAACACCAACCGCTCCATCACAATAGCTTCCTGCCCCAATAATAGTAGCCGCTGTAAAAGCACTTGCTTGTATTCCTCCATTGGGAAGAAAATCCCAAACAGCATTAGCACTTGAATCCGGAACAAGAACGCAATCTCCATAGGTTGTCCAGCCTCTTGAAAAAGGATTCGAATCAAATTTATCAATCCAAAGTACATTGTCAGGTGCGTATGGGACAGGATATACACCTACTCTAAATGTTCCTTCTGTGGTAGCATCAGCCCCAATAGACCATACTCTCACATAGTATGTATGATTAGGTATCATACACTCTCCTGATAATTCAATTTTATTATCTGTAGGGTCATAAGAATTTACGCATACGAGAGAAGTTTCGTTAGTACCACAACTTTCATAGACTGCCATTCCTACAGCGGTAACATCCGTAGACGGGCCGTCGCCAAAATACACATGGATGATAACAGCAGCATCCGGATTAACGGCTGGTGTGGTAAATTTATACCATGTGTCATCTGTGTAAAATGTACTTGAGCAGACACTGGCTGGATTGGCCGAAGCGGTTGCTCCTCTGGAATCTCCGTTTGTCAAGACGGCTGTTCCTTCGCTAGTCGAGAACACAACATCAAGAGCATTTGAACAATTGTCATTTGCCGGAGTCTGAGCCACTGCTGTCGCACTCCAGGAAAAGAGTACGAATAGTAGACTTGAAATTCGTAAAGTTATTTTCATCATTATCAGATTTTAGTTATATTGTTTAAGACGTGTAATGTATGCTTGTTTTGTTGGGATTAGACTTCTTCTTGAGGGGAATTATGCTCAAAAATATGAAAATTTGACATTTGAGGTAAGCCTGAATGGATTTATGTAGTTCTGATGACATTTATTAAGATACCCATTTCATGATTTCTGCTGTATCAATGGCCACCACTCCCGAATGAGAGCATACAAAAGCACCTGTAAGATTGGCCAATTCACCGCTTTTTTCTAATGTCAATCCACTGATTAAGCCTAAAGCTAGTGAACAAATGACAGCGTCGCCCGCACCACATACATCCACAACATCGACCTCCCGAACAGGTCGGATATTACATTCATTGTGCTCATCCTGAAGGAAGATACCTTGGCTACCTAATGTGACAGCTATAATACGGATGTTCCGCATTTTTCGCCAGGATTCAGATAATGCTGAAAGATCGTCATGGTTAAGTGTTTTTTGGGCAGCATGACTGGCTTCCCGGAGGTTAGGTTTAAAAAGATCAGCATTACTAAATAAAGAAAAGTTGCGCTCTTTTGGATCAACTGCAAGAAATGTATTATGCGCATTGCAGAATTTTTCAACCTTTTGGATGAGATCCTCCGTCAACATTCCTTTATTGTAATCCTGCAAGATGACTAAGTCAGGCATCTCTGATTCCATGTAAGCCATAAGTTCATTGATCACCTTTGTCTCTTCATCTCCCTGAAGATATACAGATGATTCTTCATCAATCCTTAACAAATGATGAGATGAAGCGACAACTCTTGTTTTGATTGTTGTCGGTCGGGTGTCACAAGCTATCAGTTTATGCTTTATATCATGGCTTTCTAAGAGTTCTTTCAACCGTATTGCATTATCATCCTTTCCCACAAGGCCTATAAGAGTAGTTTGGCACCCCCAGGCTGCCAGATTTAATGCAACGTTAGCTGCCCCTCCGGCTTTAAGCTCAGTGCGTTGATGTGCAAGGATAGGCACAGGCGCTTCAGGAGATATCCTTTCCACTGTACCATAAATGTATCGATCAAGCATGGCGTCCCCCACAACAAGTGTCCTTAATTTTTTTGCCGTTATCTGGACGTGTTGAAGTTCTTCCTTTGTTATCATTCTTTAGGAGATGTAAGGTATTGATTTAAGGATGTAATCTGATACAATCGAGGTAGCTCCGGCATTTTCATCTAAATACTTTTTACATTTCCGGCCTGCCATTTCAGCCTGTCCGGGTTTTCTTAATTCATTCAAAACAGATAGCAGTTCCTGAGTTGATTTTATTGACCATGCTCCCTTTAGATTAACCATATCCCCACCCTCCGGAAATTTTTTGTAATGCGGACCGAAAATTACCGGTTTACTATGGGCCATAGGTTCTAATGTGTTGTGAATGCCTTTTCCAAAACCACCACCTACATAAGCTATTTTTCCTAAGGAATAAAGGACAGATAAAAGACCGATACTATCAACGATCACAATTTTCGATTCGTGTTCTCCTGTTGACAATTCAGATAATCGTACCGATGTGCCTTTTAACTTTTTAAGCAAACGGTTGATGTTAAAAGGAGAAACATCATGAGGTGCAATGATCGCTTTCAAATCAAGTGTATAGATGACATCAATCAACAAGTCCTCATCTTCTGGCCACGTACTACCCGCTACCAGATCAAATGTTCCTAATGTGGTAAGTTCTATCGGAATTCGTTGTGCAGCTTCCATTGGTAATTTCAGGCTTCGATCAATCCTTGTATCTCCCGCAACTCCAACATTTTTAAATCCTAAATTTTTAAACATATCCAGATGTGAAGAGCGTTGCAGAAAAATAATTTTAAACTTTTTTAATAAGTTTATAGTCAATGGATTTGACCACGAGTCCATTCCCTTTCCGGGGATCCAGTTTGCAGAAAAAAGGATTGCAGGGATTCCCAAAGTAGCAAGTGAATTGAGATAGCCGGGCCATAGATCATACTTTACAAATACTGCAAAATCAGGTTGGACAGCATTTAGCCATTTCCTTGCATTACCAGGCAGATCCGCAGGGAGATAGTGGACTGAAGCAAATGCATAATCCTTTTTAAACTCGTATCCACTCGGAGAGAAAAAAGTAAGGATAATCTCAGTACCCGGTCGCACATCTTTTATTTTTTCAATCACCGGACGTGCCTGTTCAAATTCACCAAGGCTGGCGACATGAAACCAGATTCTGTACTCTGACTTTTGAGATAATTGATTAATTTTTTTAAGCCAGTTCTTACGCCCTCGTATCCATTGCCTGGACTTCGGATTCCAGATTGATGAAATCCGGATGCCCAAAACAAATAAATATATGATTGAATAATAGATCGGCCACATACTATGGATTAATAATAGATATGGTCCGCTTTATCAGTTCTGCTGATCGATACGATGAATGAAAGCGTAATGCCGGCAAGTATATCGGTCCTTTTTTTGTCAAGGTATCCTCCTGTCAGGTTATCATAATCTCTTCTGGATACCGTCCTGCTCCCATAGATATCCCCCATGAGATTAAAATGGAAATTATTGTTTGGATTCTCGTATTGATAGCCCAGTGAAAGATGGAGTGCAGGTCCGTTAGTCAGGCGATCATACCCCTTGATGTAATCATGATTTAGTGCAGGGACATTATTTGAATTGTCCTGAATCCTGATTTTATGTTGCAACAGACCGGCACCGATCTGGGCTCTGAAGCCGGTGAGATTATTTTCAGCCTTCGTTGTTTTAAATATTTTTCCAGCATCCAAACCTGCATAAAAACCTCTTTCTCTGAGGCTGACATCCCCTGCCTGACCAAGCAGGCCCAGGATACTGCCATCAAATGTTCTGAGATGAGCAAGTACATCTTCTTTAACCGTGCTTCCGAAAAATAATATTCCTTCTGCACCTAAAAAGGTGGTATGGGTTAAACTGGCAAATTGGAGGCTTATTCCGAGATCATTACTGCCCCCGAATCTTGCCTTCAGATCAGCCATTGGAGCCTGGAACCCATATTTGAACTCGAGTAATTTTACGTTCTTACCTGCCTGGCTATAGCCTGCGGAAAAAAAGACAACTGACAAGACGAAGGTCAGGAGCCTCTTAAAACCTATTTCTAGTATCTTTGCGCTACTCATAAAAGCTTAAATCACAAATAAAGGTATTGAAAAGGGTATTAATCACCGGCGCTGCCGGATTTATTGGGTCTCACCTTTGTGATCGGTTTTTAAAAGAAGGCTATCATGTCACCGGGATGGACAATCTTCTGACAGGTGCCTTGAAGAATATCGAGCATCTTTTCCCTGATGCCAGGTTTGACTTCTATCACCATGATGTGACAAAGTACGTCCATGTCCCTGGAAATCTTGACTACATACTTCATTTTGCTTCACCGGCCAGCCCTATCGATTATCTTAAAATGCCTATTCAAACGCTCAAGGTTGGGTCTTTGGGTACACATAATCTGTTGGGATTGGCAAAATCCAAAGCTTCAAGGATTCTAATAGCCTCTACTTCAGAGGTTTATGGAGATCCTCTTGTCCATCCGCAGAAAGAAGATTATTGGGGTAATGTCAACCCGATAGGGCCAAGAGGTGTTTATGATGAGTCCAAACGCTTTATGGAGGCGATCACGATGGCTTATCATCGTTTCCATGGTTTGGAGGCCAGGATAGTTCGAATATTTAATACTTATGGGCCGCGGATGAGGATTGAGGATGGAAGGGCATTGCCGGCCTTTATGGCACAGGCTTTGAGAGGAGAAGGTTTGACAATATATGGTGACGGGAGTCAAACCCGTTCATTCTGTTATGTCGATGACCTTGTAGAAGGTATTTACAGATTGCTGTTAAGTGATTATTCATTGCCGGTCAATATTGGGAATCCGGATGAAATAACGATCATGCAATTGGCCAAAGAGATCATCCAGCTCGTAGGTAATCCGAAGGCGTATATTGATTATCGTGAATTGCCTGAAGATGATCCCAAGGTCAGGCAACCGGATATTACTCTGGCAAAACGTTTGCTTGGTTGGGAACCTAAAGTGGTCAGATCTGAAGGATTGGTTCATACGTTGGAATATTTCCGGAAAGAACTCAACAAATGATGAGCACATTTTTTTTAATAGGAAAACATGCACGGTACAAGTTTGAAACATATAAATTGCTTTTTTCTCTTCCTGCTGCTCATAGCATTTTGCCAACCTGTCAGTGCTCAAATAACACCTGCCCAAGCAAGTGAATTATTGGCTGAGCGTGGCGTCAACGAGGACACATTAAGAGCAAGATTAATTAAGAAAGGATTTGATCCGGATCAGATACAACCTGATCAGATACCAGAGTTTCAGGGCGTCATCGTCCAGACCATCAAAGAAATTGAAGAAGATCAACAAAGATCAAAACCTAGTGTCCCAACCAAAACTCTGAATCCGGATGTTAATCCTGCGAAGAAAGATATAGTTGCTACCGAGAAGCCTGAGATCACTCCGCCACCACCTCCTATTGTTGAGGTAAAAAAAATACCTATCTATGGTCAGGAAATATTCAAGAACAATTCAGTGGCAGTTTATCAAAAAGCAGATGAGATGTCGCCCACAGATGATTATATACTAGGTGTTGGCGACAAATTAGGAATTGTTGGATTTGGAAGATCACAATTTGACCAGATACTTGACATTGGAGGGGATGGATTTGTGAAACCTTCAATGGGTGGAACTCAACTACCTCGTATTCTTCTTAAAGGATTGAAATTTGGTGATGCGAAAGAATTACTTTTTCAACGATTTAGTCAATATAATCTTATCAATCGCGGTGAATTCCAGGTTACATTAAATAAACCGCGCAACATATCTGTCAATGTACTTGGGGAAGCTATGACCACAGGAACATTTACACTTCCTGCTTTTAATACAGCCTTCAATGTATTGAGCGCTGCAGGAGGTCCAACAGACATTGGCTCTGTTCGACGTATTAAAGTCATCAGCGGTAGTAATGTTCGTATTCTTGATGTCTATGAGTTCATGAATGATCCCGGAGTGGCGAAAAATTTCTTTTTGCAAAACAATGACTTCATTCATGTTCCTGTTGCTGAAAAAGTAGTTGAAATAGAAGGTGCCATTACAAGACCTATGGCCTATGAACTTTTAGACAAAGAGAATCTGAGTCAACTTATAAAGTATGCCGGTGGCACAAAAGCTAATGGATATCTGTCTGATGTAAAGGTGACGAGGTATCTTGATGATAAGCAGGTGATCACTAATGTCAACTTCAGAGAGCTGGCCGCATCAGGTGGTGATTATGTATTGTACAACGGAGATAAAGTAGAGATTAAAACTATTGAGGACAATACACTCAATTTTGTCAATGTGTCAGGGGCAGTTTACTTTCAGGGTAAATATGAAAGGAGACCTGGAATGAGAGTGGCTGATCTTCTCAATCAAAGCAAGTTGAAATCAGAAGCAAGACTTGATTATGCTTACCTTCTCAAATTTCAACAGGATAGTACATACCGCTACCAAAGAATAAATCTGCAGTCTATTCTTGACAATCCTTCTTCGTCAGAGAATAATGAGCTTAGCAATGGTGATCAGTTACAGGTGATGACACTCAAATCTTATGTTGATCCCAGTAGTTTCTCCATTGCAGGGGCTGTCAGAAATCCGGATACATTTGCCATCACTACAGACGGTAATCTGAAACTGGAAGATGCCATCCTTCTTGCAGGAGGGTTATTAGTCGATGCAGAAGATAACGGATATATCTTCAGGCAAAATCCAAGTGAGCCAAAGAGAGCAGAATATATTCAAATCAATATCAGGGAAGCTTTTGATCATCCGGGTTCGAATGCGAATGTTGAGATCAAGGCCGGAGATCAGATAAGGGTTTTCGGAAAAAGTGATACAAGGGATATTCTGACCGTCTCTGTATATGGTGCTGTACGAAGTCCGGGAACATTTCCTTTTGGACCAGACATGAAGCTTGCGGACCTCGTTAATCTGGCGGGAGGATTCACGTTTGGCGCGGATCATGACCGAATAGATATTTCGAGATCTGAATATGGAGATGGACGAGAAGTTAAAATCACCCAGTATACTACACAACTACCATCGGATTTTGGATTAAAAGATTCCGGCAATACCAGCTTTAAGTTAGAACCATTTGACAATGTTTATATCCGCAACATTCCTCAATTTGAGCCACAATCAACCGTTTTTATTAAAGGTGAAGTCAGGTATCCGGGCACGTATCCCATACTCAGGGATAAAGAAAGGATCTCTGATCTGATTGAACGGGCAGGAGGAATCTCAGGTCAGGCATTTCCGGGAGGTGCAAAATTATACCGTCAGGGAGATTCAACAGGATTGGTTGTAATCAATCTGCAGGAAATTCTCCAGAATAAAAGTATTCCTTCTAACGTCATATTGCTGAACGGTGATATCATTGAAATACCCAAGACTCGTGATCTGGTGACTATCGGTGGACTGGTCAATCTTAATGAAGCTTATTCTGAAGGATTTCTGACAGGGGAAAAGAGAATATCTGTTGCCTTCCGCGGTGAGAAAAGTGCAAAATATTACATTGAACATTTCGCGGCCGGTGTAAATAAAAAAGGATCAGTAAAAGAAATAAAAGTCCAATATGCCGATGGTGGTGTAGAGAGGACGACTCAATTCCTCTTTTTCAATCATTACCCTAAAGTCAAGAGGGGATCATTTATCACTGTAGGTGCCAAGGAAATTCCATTGCCAACAGATAAGAATGAAAAACATGTTGATTGGGAGACTGTCTTTAAAGACACACTCACCCAAGCTACTGCTGTGCTCACGCTGATAATTTTAGTTGATCAATTAGGGAAATAATTATTCCTTCTTCTCTTATGGTTAAGATCCGCAATCTGGAATTAGGCGAGTTTCCCCTTTTACTTGCACCGATGGAGGATGTGAGTGATCCACCTTTTCGTGTACTATGCAAGGAATTTGGTGCAGATTTATTATTTACAGAATTCATCAGCAGTGAAGGGCTGATTCGCGACGCTATAAAAAGTAAGAAAAAACTTGAGTTTTATGAGCGTGAACGTCCCATAGGCATTCAGATTTTTGGTGGTGATGAGGAAGCAATGGCGATGAGTGCAAAAATTGTTGATGCTGTTCAGCCCGATTTAGTCGATATTAATTTCGGTTGTCCTGTCAAAAAAGTTGTTTGCAAAGGTGCAGGTGCGGCTGTTTTGAAGGATATCGATTTGATGGTGAGACTGACAAAAGCTGTAGTTAAATCTACTCATCTTCCGGTGACAGTAAAAACAAGATTGGGTTGGGATGACAACAGCATCAATATTGTGGAAGTGGCAGAGCGCTTGCAGGATGTAGGTATTGAAGCACTGTCCATTCATGGCAGGACAAGATCACAATTATATAAGGGCGAAGCCAATTGGACGATGATCGAAAAAGTAAAAAATAGTCCTGCTATCAATATTCCTATATTCGGAAATGGCGATATTGATTCACCGCAGAAAGCTCTATTGTATAAGGAACGATATGGAGTAGATGGCATTATGATCGGAAGAGCCAGCATCGGATATCCGTGGATATTCAGGGAGATCAAACATTTTTTAGCTACAGGTCAACTCCTGGCTGAACCCACACTTCATGAACGCGTAAGTGCAGCAAGAAATCATTTGAAACATTCAATTGAATGGAAAGGAGAAAAATTAGGTGTAATGGAAATGAAGAGGCATTATTCTAATTATTTCAGATCCCTTGAAGGCATCAAACAGTATAGGTCACGTCTTGTGACAGAATCTGAACCATCGGTTTTATTCGACATATTACAACAGATCGAAAGTCATTATTCCCACGAGCTTTTAGAAGTCAGTTAAACAAGGGAATACAATAAAGTCAATTACTTTCAACCTCTCAATAAAAGTACTTGCGATCCGAAAGCCGCAAAGGTCTGTATTATGAAATTAGACATTACAGCAGAAGAAAAGGCACTATTTGAAATAGTCCGGGATGTAGCTGATCAGTTGCACCAGGAAGTTTTTGCTGTCGGAGGATTTGTAAGAGATCGTATCATGGGATATCGATCGAAGGATATTGATTTTGTCACCGTGGGTGATGGTACTTTACTGGCTGAAAAAGTATGTGCTGCACTGGGTCCTGATGCTCATGGCATCACGGTGTTCAAAAATTTTGGTACAGCAATGTTTCACTTCAGGAATTTTGAATTAGAATTTGTTGGCGCCCGTAAAGAATCATATAGTCATAACAGCCGTAAGCCTGAAGTAAAACAAGGGACAATCTATGATGATCAGTTGCGAAGGGATTTTACGATCAATGCATTGGCTTTAACAATTCAGGGTGATGATCCGTATTCAGTCATAGATCCTTTCGGAGGTATTGACGATCTGGAGTCAGGACTGATCATCACTCCGCTTGATCCTATTCAGACTTTTTCTGATGATCCGCTTCGGATAATGAGAGCAATTCGTTTTGCTACACAATTTTCTTTTACAATTGATCCGGTCACATTTGAAGCTATTTGTTCGATGCGTGATCGTTTGGAAATTGTATCAATGGAAAGAATTACGACGGAACTGAATAAAATCATATTATCACCGGTACCATCGATTGGATTTAAGTTGATGGAAAAGGCAGGCTTATTACCAATCATCTTTCCGGAAATGGAAGCGCTCAAAGGTGTTGATCAGATAGGAGGATATGGCCACAAGGACAATTTTTATCACACCCTCCAGGTCCTTGACAACATCTCAAATGCTACCGATTATTTATGGTTGCGGTGGGCAGCGATTCTCCATGATATAGCAAAGCCATTGACGAAAAGATTTGAAGCAGGACATGGTTGGACTTTTCATGGTCATGAAGGTATTGGGGCAGGAATGGTTCCCAGGATATTCCGTCGGATGAAATTGCCGATGGATGAAAAAATGAAATACGTTCAACGATTGGTCAGACTCCATCTGCGGCCTATCGCGCTTGTCCAGGAAGAGATCACGGATGCAGCTGTCAGAAGACTTTTATTTGACGCAGGAGATGATCTGGAGGATCTTATGATCCTTTGTAAAGCAGACATCACATCAAAAAATCCGGACAGAGTTTCCCGATATCTTAGCAACTATGTGGTTGTGATGGACCGTTTGAGAGATGTCGAGGAAAGGGACCATCTGCGTAACTGGCAGCCTCCGATTGATGGTCAGATCATCATGGATACATTTGGTATCAGACCCGGAAGAGAAGTTGGGGTCATCAAAACAGCTATCCGGGAAGCTATACTGGATGGTGAGCTTTCCAATGACTACGAAGAAGCCTACCTGTTCATGGTTGCCGAAGGAAGGCGGTTGGGTCTCGTTCCGCTGAAACGCTGAACTTATCTCTATTTTTATTCTTTAGATATAACAGGGGATATTTTCCCCCGGCAATTCGTTAGTAGTGTATATAATCATGACCAGGAATCGGATGTTCATATGGTGGGCGTTGATGATGATGGTGGTGTGTCAGCTTAATAGTCAGGATCACAAGCTTGTCGTTATTGCTGATCATCAACCACCTGCTGATTTTTTAATGGACTTAAGTCTGCAATCAGGTGTTAATATCATCTATAATGATAATCTTCTTGACAAGCTTTCACCTGTAACAATCCAGATGAAAAATGTCACAGTCGATGAGGTGATAAAGGAAGTTCTCAGGGGCAGCCAGATTAATTATCGATTCATTGAAAATCAGATTGTACTCTTTCAGGGTGATTCTCCTCACACAAAATATTCAATAAGTGGTGTCGTGACAGATTCAATTTCAGGGGAACCCTTGATTTATGCCTATGTCTATGATGCAGTGTCAGGTAAATCTACCACCACCAATAATTATGGTTACTACAGTCTCAATTTGCCATCAGGACAAGTGAATTTGTTGACTGGTTATGCCGGATATATTTCTCAGCATAAGATATTTAGCTTGAATCAGAATCAATTTCTTCACTTCCGTCTCCGGGAAAATGGACTTCTTCCTGAGGTGGTTGTGCATGGAAATATAAAAAGTGAATATGATAATCTTGTTCCCGCTGCGGATCGGATTTCAATGTCAGATCTTCAGAGTAATATTCAATTGGGCGGAGCAAGTGATCTATACAGGGCAGCTGATTTTATTCCGGGAGTGCATACGGGTACTGATGGAGTTGGAGGAATCCACGTAAGAGGTGGTGCAAATGATCAGAATCTGATACTCATGGATGGTGTGCCGGTATATCACCCAAATCATTTGCTCGGTATTGTATCCGTTTTCAATTACCAGGTATTACAGCAGGCTTCAATATATAAAGCCAATTTCCCGACTAAGTTTAGTGGTAGACTGTCATCTGTAATGGATGTCCGGACTCGGGAAGGAAATATCAATAAATGGGCTTTTTCAGGGAATGTCGGATTATCTGAAGTCGGTGCGATGGTTGAAGGTCCGATAGTGAAAGAAAAAATTAGCCTTTTACTGAGCGGCAGATTTTTTCTGCCTGGCTTATTCGCGAAAGATCTGACCAGGCAATACAAGCAGAAAAATGGGAAAGAAGGGTTTGCTGATCTTGATTACGTGGATTTTAATGGAAAGTTGAATTGGAAATTAAGCCAGAGAGATAGAATCTATCTGAGTTCGTACTTGGGGAAGGATCAATTTTCTGATTCCACACTTACCCGTAGGGATGAAAAAGATTTAGACACGGGTATCAGGATTGTTTCAAAAGAAGGGTCGAATAAAAATCTTAACTGGTCAAATCAGACCGGAGTATTCAGGTGGAATCATGTCGTCAATGAAAAAATTTTCTCCAACCTGATTTTATCCACCAGCTCCTTCGTTTTGCAATCTGTAGACAGGAGTGAATACTTATTTACGTATCCTGATACCAATTTTATTTCGTTGTCAGGATTTGATACAAAGGAATTTAAATCGAGTATAAAAGATGTGACCGGAAGATTGGAATTGGAAATAAGGCCTTCGGCAGATCATCAGCTGTCCACAGGTATTTATGCTATTCATTATACCTTTCTTCCAAAATCGATTACCCTGAATGAAGAAAGTAAAGTGGGCAATTTTTATTTAAAAGAAGGTTTGCTTGATGATGCTTTGTTCTCAAGCTTTAAAGTGAATGCGCTTGAAAGTGGAATTTATCTTGAGGACAAATGGGATATTCAGCCCGGTATAAGACTGATATCCGGCATACATATCTCCAGCTTTTTTGTTCAGGGCACATATTACCTCGATCCTCAGTTGCGTCTTTCTTTCGATTATCAGCCAACAACAAAGATTGCTTTTAACCTGGGCTATAGCAGGATGACCCAGTATCTGCATAATCTGACGTCCAGTAGTATCGGCTTGCCAACAGATTTATGGGTGCCTACTACACGGAGAGTCAAGCCGGCATTGTCCGATCAATATGCTTTTGCAGCTTTATGGAAACCTGCTGATAATATTACAATTGATCTTTCAGCTTATCTGAAAATTATGCGAAGCCTGATCTCTTACCAGGAAGGAGCTAGTTTTCAGCTGGAAGCAGGGGTATTGGCGGCGAGTATAGTTGATGCGGGTAATTGGGAATCTCAAATTACAGTTGGAGATGGTCATACTTCAGGTGTTGAATTGCAATTTGTATATGATCTGAAAAATTTGCAATTAAATCTGAACGGAACATGGTCAAAATCATATCGAAGATTCGATGATATTAACAGTGGGATTACTTTTCCGGACCGCTATGACAGACGATGGTCCTCTACATTCAGTGCACAATACAAATTGAACGCAAAATGGTCTTACGGAGTGAACTTCCTTTACGGCAGCGGGATTGCAATTACGCTGGCGGAAAGTAAGTATTATAACCCCGGTGCTATTTTTCCTGAAATCTTAATAAACTATAGTTCACACAATGGATTCAGATTACCCGCTTACCATCGTCTTGATATTACATTCAATTATCAATTTTCAAAGGACGAAAAATTCAGTCATTCACTTTCACTCAACCTTTACAATGTGTACAACAGGGTGAATCCGTTCTACATCACACTTGTAAAGGATCCGGTAAAACAGACCTTTCAGTACAGGCAGTTTTCGCTTTTTAAATTTTTCCCGTCACTTACTTATCGATTCTCTTTTCAATAGGTCAGGGTGGTGGAATTAAAAAACCGAACTGAATATTAATAAATTTTGTTATTTTTAATAAGTGAAATCAGGTATTACAAGGATATTTTGGATGATTCCTATTGGCTTTTTGCTCTTATCAGCAGGATGTGAGACCACAATTGACTTCCTGTCGAAAGCACAGCCTAAGCTTACCATCATTTCCCAGATCACACCGGTGGGATGGAATGAGGCTCAACGCGTATATGTTTATGCGTCTCAATCTCCTTCTGATTCAAGTCTGTTTTATACGCCTGACAATCTTGAAGTATTTGTCACAGAAGTAGAATCTGGTATCACCATTCAGCTCAAGTCCGTAACAGAAGACGGTAAAACTTTTTACAAGATTCCGGATGGATTTCTGAAGGCCAGATTAAATTATACGATTTTGGCACAAGCCACCGGGTTTGATGATGTTCAGGCTAATACTTTTATTCCAAGCCCCAGTACAATAGCCGACCTGAGTATAAAAACGATCAGCATTATTCAATCAGAATTAAATGAATTTAAAAAGAACATACGGTATACACTTCAATTTAATATAAATCATATTGAACCTAATAGGTATTATCACCTTGTCTTCTATAATTCTTATGAAGGGTTAGTGAAGCTTTATCTTGTCGATCCTGAACTTTCAGATCATCAACTCTTCATCAAACATTATGATTATGGAGTCCTGATTGATCGTAATGATTTGACACCGGATCAGCTTTTGACTTTTGATTTTGTAGACTGGACTGTAGATGGTCATGAGCTGAAAAACGTATTCATAGAGTTGAGATCTATTACTGAAGAATATTATAAATACCACAGTTCCCTTGCCAGGCAATTGATCGTTCGGCAGGATCCATTCGCAGAACCTGTTACGATCTTCAACAATATCAGAGGCGGATATGGCAATTTCTCAGGATTTGCCATGGACGTCGATTCATCTGCACTGCATAATTAGTTATTTCCGGTTTTTTATTCTGCCGTTTATAGGGGTAGGCAAAGAAAATAGTGTCATATAGCTGACACATTATTCTTCTTTTCTTAACAGTTCAGATGATGCCCAATAAACACGACATTCTAGAAAGCATTACATTTTTTAACGTCCTTGAGAAAGAGGAGTTGGCAGCTCTGGCTCTTCAGATGGAGTACAACACAGCCCAGAAATACACAAATATCTTTTCAGAAGGGGATAGCGCTGATTACTTCTATATCCTTGTGGAGGGAAGTGTAAAGATCGGAACACACCATGAGGATGGTCGCGAAATCATCAAACAAGTGCTTCATCCACGGATGGTTTTCGGTGAAATGGCCCTCATCCAACACAAGGTACCACACCACAATTTTGCTTCCTCGCTATCCTCTGCGACGACGTATTACAAAATAGGTGTGGATCATTTCCGAAAGATTATGGACAAAAATCCCCAATTGACCATGAGCGTCATTTCTATGATCGGATATAAATTACTACAGACTGAAAATCAATTAGAGTCTCTCATTTTTAAGGATGCCAGGGGCAGGATTATTGATTTCATTCTGGATAATGCTCATCAATCCGGTAGACAAGTTGGACTTGAAACGTTACTAAAGCATTCGCTGACACAACAGGACATTGCTAATTATACAGGTACAAGCCGGCAAACTGTCACGGCAGTATTGAATGATTTACGAAAAACAAATAAGATTTACTTTACCCGTAACAGCATATTGATCAGGGACATTGCTGCCCTGGCGTGATTTGGGAGAGCTGGATTTAGTTGGTTTGGTTAAAATGTCCGGGCAGGTTTGATGAGAACTCCTGCCCGGTTTTTTTGTTAGTAGTCCTTATATTCCCCAGGGCAATATTTTTCTGCTCCTTTCTGTTAGAACCATTAAAAAAATAAAAAAAAATTTCTTGTGGGAATTCCAAATAAAAGTCTTTTGTTTGTCAGAGATAATTTTACAACTTACGCCCTATAACCGAGTACGAATAGAACCCGTTCTTCGTTTTTTTTGATAACACACCTATTACCCATGGCTAATAAACCACGTATCGTAAAGGATTATGAAAAGCTGGATGAGAACATCCAGGAGCAGATCAAGCTCATGTATCCCTATGGATTCGCCAAACATTTGATTCAATACAAAAATGCTGAAGGCAAATTTGTATCCGCTCTACCTTTCGAAACTGATGACCGTTACTACCTGGTCAGAATGACACTTATCGAAGCCCGTCAGATCATCGAGGACGATGATGACTATGATGCAAGCGGTGAATTGAAAGAAAGTGTGAAAGAGGAGTATGAAGAAAAGTATGGTGACATGGATTACTTAACGATCACAGAAGGTGAAGCGGATACTGCGGCTGATGAAGAAGAATAGGATAGTTTAAGCCATCTTCTTTTCAATCAAAGTAAATTGTCACTCCAGACTGATCTTACCAATGGAGATTCTCCATTTTGGAACACACCAGGAAATTCTTGAGTTCGGTTTATGGAGTTAATCTTCAACCCGGTTTTTGGGCGGAGAAGATAATATACCGCCATAAGTCTTTTCGGTGCGCCTGAAATTGGTAATAGGAAGACCATGTATTTTTTGTCTGAATCTTATTGCGGGCACCAATCCATGCAGCCATGGTCGAGGTCACGACACCTGGGAAAAAAGATAGAAATAATCTGCGAATACTTGGCTTTACATGTTCGGTGATATCCCGTCCGCTGATCGATTGGAAACCTGCCTTTTTTAATGCATCATGAAATTGATCTAAGGTAGCGTATGATTTTATCGCCCATGCCTCGGTCCATTTCTTCATGAGTTGATCATCTGCAGATCCTTCAATGACGGGTTGACTATGAAAATCTGCAACGACAAGTTTGCCCCCTGGCTTTAGTACCCTGAAGGCTTCTTTTGTGAAATCATATTTATCCCACGCATAACAAACACTCTCGATAGCCCACACAACATCAAATGTGTTGTCGTCAAAGGATGTGGAAAGATAATTTTGCTGACTGAAATTGATCGTGTTCTCCAGTTTGAATTTTGCTGCATTTTCCCGACAGGTCTTTACTTGTTTTTCACTCAGTGTGATGCCTTGCACCTTGCAACCAATACTTGCCAGATAGATTGATGACCCACCAACTCCACAACCGGCATCAAGTACCAATTGACCGGGTCTGATTTCGGCTGCTGCTGCCACTTGCTTATTCATCATCTGAAGAGCGGCCCGGTGATGTGGAGTATCAATATTCCAATATCCATAGTGCATGCACATCACTTCATCTAGTTGCCAGACTAATGAATAGTCTACCTGACAGTGGTCGTAGTAATCAATGATTTCAGATTCGTTTAGGGGAGCGGTCATTGGAATCAAAGTTAGGAAAAGAAATAAGTGAAGCTTATTTGAAATAATGTTTCAGTAACAGTTGAATCCGATTCAAAAAATAAAATAAAATAAAAATGTAAAAATTAGCTACATAACGTATTTATACGTTATATTTGTTTTCATAAC
>JBATMM010000254.1:0-11268 GCA_049289835.1 Saprospiraceae bacterium
CATCTTACGTTTACAAATTAATCTTTGAATCTGATTTCAGTATTCGTTATTGCTTCTGCAACACTACTGTACCTCTATCCGCATATCCATTGGACCATGTATACGTGATGGTGCCGGTAGTCTCATCATATAATCCTTCACCAAGCACTGATGTGCCAAATGGTTCCTTTGTATTGACAATGCTGACTTCATTGCAGTTAAAAAGAAACTCACCCGGAGAATCATCAGGCCCTGTTATACCGTATACCGCATACCATGCAAAATATAACCCACCGGTAATATCAGATACACTGAAGTTGGTGACGGAACCCTGAAGGGCATCAATGACTACTATATCTCCGGAGACTGTTACTTCATCCGGACAGCAGCCATCTGTAGACTTACCTGTCGCGGATACCACTTTATAATTTCCTGAAATATCAACAGGAGGACAAAGTATACCGGTACCTCTTTGTGTAGTAAAGGCGCCGGTTCCTATATTGCCCAATGGTCCTGTTCCGATATTGAGAATGCTGTCACCGGCTGTAGTATGTACATAACTTGGATAAATCCTGCCATCATCAAGTTTCACGACAGGATGAATTGAAAAATTACCACCTCGTGTACCATCTGCAAATCCTGGTACTCCAAACCATCCTGCAAGATCGCTTGCATTGAACGTTCCACTCACGGAGCCCGTGCTAAAATCTTCCTGCGAATACGTTTTGATTAAGTGTTCCTGGCCTTTATATTTGAGAAAAATGTCTACATGGTCAAGATCCTTATTCTCACTGAACGCCTCCCAGGCTATGAACTCTGTTGCCACAGCAGTAGAGTGAATAAAGGAATGTGCCGGATCAATCACGATCCTCAGATTTGCTCCGGTCTGATATGCAGGTATGCGGACATCATCTTTACAGCTGAGCCAGAATATACCCAGGCACATCAGGGATATTAAATATGAAATATTTTTCATGTCGTTGTTTTTCATTGGTTAGTGAATTAATTAATATCCCAGAAGATTTTGTCCAGGTACTGATTGCGTTGAGCAGGTGCATTTCCATTGTTCGTAAGATCATTTCCACTGTAAGGCAATGACACGGGATATGGATTTGTCTGAATAGAAAAATCATTAAGATCCTGCGCCGGGTCACATACCTGAGGATAACCTGTTCGCCGGATATCTGAATACGATTCAGTTCCCGATCCGAATTCCTGGATCCACTTCTCTGTAAGAATGACTTCAAGCTTCCGATCATTATCGCCTGCATCATACACGGCAAGGACTGCATCAGTATACGTAGTGATATCTGCTGCGGAAATAAGAGGTGCACCTGCAACAGAAGCTGCTGCATTCACTTCAGCGAATGATTTACTTATCGCACTGACCAGCAAAGTACGCGCGTTATCAGCAGTACCTTTGGTAAGTGCAAGCTCAGCCCGTATATAATCAATGCAAGCCGCAGTCAATAGACGCTGCACTCCTGCTCCTTTCAGACCGCTATCACCTGATGCATTGACACCTGAACCATTGTCGTATGCACCACCTACAGGATAGAGTCCGACGACAGTCTGTGATGTAGCCTGATCAAATCCTTCATTCGGATCACGATTGTACGAACCAAACCACATACTCAGAAATTCGCCATCGCGATACGATACTGGATTAATGGCGGCTTCACCCGGCGCTAATTGATTATAGAAATAATAGGGAATCCGTGGATCATGTATGCCTACCATCAATACATTCTGACAAGCCTGCTCTCCTTTCATCAGCAAATAGAAATACGGAGAAATAAAGTATTGCGGATTATTCTGAGCATATTCTCTTATGAAACCCGGATTGCGGTTCTCAGGGGAAATCGATGTGGTATACTTCAATTGAAAATCTCCATTCGGAGATGATATAAGTGGTGATGTAAGCAATGCATTTACCGCTTCGCTATTGTATAATGTAGTCAATCGAAGTTTGTTATACACATTGAGCTTCACGGAATTTGCATACCGTATCCATTTATCCACATCACCTTCGTATATAAGGTCATCGGCTGCTGGCAGTGGTCCTCCTTTTTTCAGATCAGCTATAGCTGTATCCAATTGTGTCAGCACACTGGCATAGATAGCTTCTCCGGAATCATAATGAGGAAATTTAAATTTAGTAGGATCACCGGCTTCAGAATAAGCAATATTGCCCCAGAGATCTACCATGATCGAAAACATATGTGCTTTCAACGCTCTTGCTATGCCGGCATACACAGGTTTGTGTTCTTCTCCTCCCTGTTTGATGATTTGATTCAGATCGGGAAGCCCCACAGCATATAATTTTTCCCAGCACTGTGACAGCGAGAATTCATTTGCCACCACTTTATAATCATCCTGGTTACCTCGTTGCACGATCTGATGTGTGTATACGCCCAGTATATCGGTGATACCTGCTGTACCGAATCCGAGCGCACCAAACATATTTGCTTCTACATAGGGTAGTATGGTGTTTAGTTCAGCTTTTGTAGGATTGTTCGGATCATCATTGATATCCAGAAAATCATTGCAACTGACAGCAAAAAGAACCATCGCGAGTGCTATTATTTTTGTCTTCATGTTCGTCTGTGTTTTTAATTAAAATGTGAGTTTGACATTCGCTCCAAAGCGCCTGATCGATGGCAGATTCTGAAATTCAAAACCCTGGAAATTGGCATCACCGAATGTGTTGGTTTCAGGATCGAAATGGGCATCCTTTGGAAAATTTGGTGCTTTATACCACAAGTTGCGACCGACAAGACTAAAGGTGATTCCCTTGATCGGAGAATGTGCAAGCGTCTTTGCAGGAATGGTATATCCTAATGAAATTTCCCTTAATCGTACCACAGTGGCATCGAACACTGACCATTCATCCTGTGCATTGGCACCAAATGATGATCCGAACCAAAGATCATTCTGCTCGATGAGTGTTTGATTTTTTATTTTATTTCCATTCTCATCCAGTATTGGTTTCAATGTGACCGCACTACCGTACACACCGGGGATGACTGCACCCAGTTCACGATGATCAGCCTGGAAAGCAAGTACACCACGAGCAAGTTCCTGATTGACGGTTTCAGAATAAAGATCTCCACCTTGTTTCCAGTCAAATACAGCACCAAGGCTAAATCCTTTCCAGGTAAAATTATTGACGATACCCAATGTGAAATCCGGATTCGGATTGCCGATGATTTCTTCTTTATCTGAATTTAGTATTGTACCATTGCTTGGATCAATCAGGAGATTCCCTTCATCATCACGTGCACTTACTGTACCTCTGAACACTCCATATTCTTCACCTATTCTCAATACAGGTGTGATCGAGCCTCCGAACAATTGACGGATTTCAATTTCAGTTACATCACCAAAAAGTTCTTCGACAGTGGTCTTGTATTTTGTAAACGCGCCGCTGATGTTCCATTGAAAGTCTTTTGTACGAACAGGTGTAAGACCCAGCGTTACTTCCATTCCACGTGACCTTAAGTTTCCAAAATTGGTATAGTATGAATCATATCCTGATGCAGTAGGAAGGGTAAGTGGTGCGAGCTGATCTGTACTGACAGTTTCATAGACTGCCGCATCAAGTGTGATTCTGTCCTGTAGGAACGAAAGCTCAAGTCCAAGTTCTTTATTCGTCGTGAATTCAGGTTTCAGATTTGGATCTTTTAATGTGTTTTCCAGTGTTAAACCTGCCTGGCCATTGAAAGGAAAATCAATATCACGTACACCTGCAGTCTGATTATCAGGTTCACCCAGATTGACAAAGTAAATCGGATTTATACTGTACGGATCAGGAGAATGACCGACTTTGGCCCAGTTCACTCTTAATTTTCCGCTCGTCAGAAATCCTGAAGGATCCATACCCAGAGCTTCTGTAAATACGAAGGCAAGACTTGCAGAAGGATAGAAGAATGATCGGTTCGCTTTAGGCAATGTAGATGACCAGTCATTTCTTCCTGTCAGCGTCAGGAACAGATACGATTTCAGATCAAGTGTCAATTCTCCGAATACGCCGATCAATCGTTGCCTGATGTAATCGCCTCCCCGTGTCACCTGTGCAATTGTGTTGTCAATATCAAGGATATTAAAATCAAGCATCTGACTTCCCAGGATATTTTGTGAATTCACTGTACGTTGATTTACATTATGACCTACTCTGGCTTGTATGGCAAAGTTGTCATTGAACCGCACTTTCTTGCTCAGCATGAGGATAGATTCAATTTCTTTAAACTGGTTATAACCAGAGATAATCTGACCTAGCCCGTTAGCCCCCAGTGAACCCGGACGAAACCACTCAAGATCATTCTGATCATAGGTATTCACACCAATTCTGTAATCGATGTCAAATAATTTGTTGATCGCGTATCCTGCATTCAGATTGACGATGGTGCGCGATACATCTGAATTGAATCCATTGTATTTGGATGACCATATCGGATTGTCCGCATTGCCACGGCCGATGAAGAATATACTTTCATGTGTCACAGGATCTTCATAAGGCTGGCCTTGTATGTCCCAGTTGCGACCCAGATAAAGTGATCTGGCCATATAGGATGATGTCACCAGTGATTCTATTGCTCCACCTTGTAATCCTTTTTGCAATGAAGATGTATACGATATATTAGCACCGATTTTAAATCCACCTTCGAATTCATTATTTCCACCTACAGATACACTTGTCTTGTCGTACGAACTATTCGGGATGATACCATCATGATTGAGTTGAGATACCGTGGCAACGAATGAGCCATTGTTTCCAAGACCAGTGCTTAAGGTGACGGAATTGTCAAGCATTGTTCCGGTACGAAACAGAGATTTTACATTTCCCGGATATGCCTTATACACGACTCGAGGAGTGACACCAGGGGCTCCGATTTCTCTCAGGTGATTGAATGCGTCAGGTGCCGTAGCGAGGAACCAGTGATTGATAGAATCTATAGTCGGGTAATCAACCGCACCCGGAAATGGAGCACCCCAGGAGCCATTTGCTCCGGAATAACTAAAACCCGTACCTGTACCATATTTATTTTGGAGATTAGGTATTGAGGCAATGTTTTCACCTGTGAGGCCTGAAGAAACTTCTATATGCAAACCGTCATGTTTTTTAGAAGAGCCTGACTTTGTGGTGATGATGACGACACCACGTGATGCACGACTTCCGTATAGGGCAGCAGCAGTAGCACCTTTGAGAATCGTGAGGGACTCAATATTGTTTGGATCAAGATCAGCCATACGGTTTCCGTATGCACCTCCGCCAGTCAACTGAAAGGATGCACCATATGAAGAGCCATCAAAGGGGATACCATCGACTACATATAAAGCCTGATTTTCACCGAGGAAAGAAGTGTTGCCACGTATGGTGAGACGCGTAGCACTACCAGGTTGGCTTGAGCTCCCGATGATATTGACACCGGCGACTCTTCCCTGTAGTGCGCGCAAGACATCACTTTCGCCTTTGAGCTGAATATCTTCACCATCAACTTTCTCAATAGCATACCCGAGTTCTTTTTTATCACGGGATATGCCCAGAGCAGTGACGACTGCTGTTTCTAGCACAACACCTTCGGCGAGAGTGACATCAACGACGTTAGATGCACCCAGATTGGCTGTCTGGGTTTGATAACCTGTGTATGCAAACTGAATGGATGTCGATCCCTGTGGAACAACCAGTTCGTATGCACCATTGAAATCTGAAACTGTACCAAGGGTAGTACCGACTACCATTACGCTGGCACCGATCACGGGTTCACCATTTGGATCAGTGATGGTGCCCTTAATGGTGCGTTGAGCCTGTGCAAGCGTGAAGCTCAACAGGAAAAAACCAATAAGCAGAATAAAATTCCTCATATCATCATGTTTAAAGATTAATGAATAATAAATGATCATGTCGATGCAAATGAAATATTGCAATCATCGATCAAAACGAATGATGATGGATCGTGCTGCTTATTTTTATCTGAGGTAGAACTGAAATGGATTTAATACAACCTTAACTTTTGAAAAATATTTTTTCGATGAAAAGAAATTGGAATAAAAAATAAAAATGACAGAGACATGTAAGTATCTGATTCTAAATTGTAATGAAAACAATCATCAGCATTCTTTAGTCAAGTTTCAATTTCTTTTAAGTCATAAAAATGTACATGATTCATTCGCAGAAAACGATTCATTTTTATTTTTTTCAAATAATATTTTATAGTTAACTCCTTCATTTGCATCATGATGAAGCATTGATTGTATGCGTCGTTTCCTCTAGGCGTTGAAAAAACACATACTTTTTTTCAGGCAACATTGTTGAAGGGGAAGGCGTTAAATAATCGTTATAAAGAACTCATATACAATATGTTATAGTCAAAATGAGGGCAACGATGATCCTCGGCTTTTGTGTTTAGTCGAGCTGTCAGAAAATCACTTTGGTGGATGAATGATAAGCCAAAGCAGATGAAACAAATCATTTAATAGATGAATGAATGAGAATAAAATCAGAATCGGTGTGAACTACAGTTGAAACAAATGTCGTGTGTCAGACAATTCATTTCGGATTGATGAAAAATGACCTTTATGACATTCAAAATGAAATAAAATGTCAATGCAACCTTTGGAAATATAATGCGTCTTATGTTATGATCAGGAATTTCCTGTGATGAAATAATTACCGACCCAACGAAGGTGCGATTTATCGCGTCTCTACAACCGATCAATTTCGAAGATGTGTTCAATCATGTCGCAACGATCAAGAATATTACTATTTGGTTTTGAATTGATTATCGCCCTGATGCAAGCGGGGCGATTTTTTTTTGAATACATAATGCTGACGCATTATTTATTCAAAAAAAACAATTCGGAATAAGGAATAGAGAATATGGAATTTGGAAGGAGAATGGAGAAAGAGAACTGCAAAGTTGTATAATATCATACTTGATACAGTTATCATCACTCAAATATGCCGCTCCTACGGAGCTACAGAGATTACGCTCCTACTGAGCTCTTGTGGTTTTCTGCATTTATCTGTTACAGAGATTACGCTCCTACTGAGCTCTTGTGGTTTTCTGTATTTATCTGTTACAGGGATTACGCTCCGATGGAGCTATTTATGCACCAGCACTTCTATAAAAACCAGGGTTTAAAAATTTGGACTTCAAAGCTCCATCGGAGCGAAATCTCTGTAATAGAAGGAATCTAAGTGCGATGTCTGAGCTCCGTAGGAGCGACATCTTGATCAATGTGATCATCAACAAATCCCGAAGACATTTTGATAGGAAAAATATTTTTCATTTTATTATAAAAGAATGAACATTCATTTATATTTGCTCCGATTATGAGAGTAAGGGACGAAAATAAAGAAGCCACCATCCGCCAGAAGGCCATGGAAATGATCGTCGAAGAAGGCTTCCACGGCTTCAGTATGCAACGTCTGGCGAAAGCTGCAAATGTCTCTCCGGCAACCATTTATATATATTTCAAAAACAAGGAGGACCTGCTCAACAGCTTATATAATGATGTCCATCAGACCTTCGCCAGAGTAGCGTTAGAGAATTTTGATCCGAATGCTTCTCTGGAAGATGGCCTTTGGCTCCAGTGGAAGAACAGAATGAAATTTATTTTTGAATACCCTTTTCATTACCGGTTTTACGACCAGTTTAGAAGCTCTCCTCTGATTCAACTTAAGGATATAAAAGAATCAGGATTTAAGGAAGCGATGAAGTCCTTTGTGATGAATGCCATACTCAGGGATGAAATGGCCAGGATCGAACCCGAAACATTCTGGTCGATCGCTTATGGTTCTTTCTATTCATTGCTCAATTTTCATCTTCTGGGTAAAAGCATGATGAGTGATCAATACACCGTAACAGATGAAAAAATGAAACGTCTTCTCAAGTTAGTCCTGAAAGCCCTCAGGCCTTAATTCAAATACGCAAACGAAAAAACCAATCGCATGGAAAACACAGACGAAATACTCATCTTCAAAACGAATGTGAAATCAGAACCTGATCAGCTGCGTCTAAAGAAATTATTTGATTCTATACCATCGATCGATGAATGGAATGTGGATGCAGATGACATCGATTGCGTATTGAGGGTTGTGACCCGACAGGTGCAAGCTGATGACATCATCAAACTTCTCATTGATACCGGTTATCAATGCCAGGAACTTGAGTGATCAGGTGATCGAGTGATCAGGTGATCAGGTGATCAGGTGATCTGGTGATCAGGTGATCGAGTGATTAAATAAAACAATATATCATACTATCATTTTAGAAAATGGTTCTAAATACTTAACACTATCAGCATTTAACATATTATCTAAAAAAAAACAACCGATCACAAGATCACCACATCACCCGATAAATTCACAAGATCACTCGATCACTTGATCACTCGATAACTTATGGAAGAACATCTCGAATCCGACTTAACTGTTGATCCGGTCAAGCACACTGTAGCCTTACCGGCATTTACATCATATCAGAAATTTGTTATTGCTATACTGGCGCTGCTCAACTTTACGATCATACTTGATTTTATGATCATTTCTCCATTGGGGGATTTGCTGATGAAAAAACTGGTCATGAGCACATCTCAATTTGGATCTGTTGTTTCAGCGTATGCTATTAGCGCAGGTATCTCCGGTTTTCTGACAGCTGGTTTCGCAGATAAGTTTGACCGAAAAAAATTATTACTCTTTTTCTATTCAGGGTTTATCATCGGTACTGCTGTTTGTGGTTTTGCAGATAGTTATCTTTCATTGTTGATTGCCCGCATCATTACAGGTGTTTTTGGTGGTGTGGTTGGATCTATCGGGATGGCCATATTGACGGATACATTTTCGTTTCATCAACGTGGTCGTGTGATGGGTTTTATTTCAATGGCATTTGCAGGAAGTCAAATCCTGGGGGTACCTATTGGACTTGTTTTGGCTAATCAATGGGGTTGGCATTCGACGTTTTTCATGGTAGCAGGACTGGCCTTCATTATTGCGATTACGGTTGTGTTGAAATTAAAACCACTGATCACGCATCTGACCTTGCAAAGAGACAAGACGCCTTTACAGCATTTATGGCATACGATTCGGAAAAAAGATTACCGTATCGGATTTTATGCGACAGCGATGTTGTCTATGGGTGGATTTATGCTCATGCCATTTACAAGTGCATTCATAGTCAATAATGTAGGAATCCCACAGGCTAATCTTCCGATTATTTTCTTTTGTACCGGTATTTCGTCCATCATCATCATGCCTATCATCGGAAGACTAAGCGATAAGGTGGATAAGTTTAAATTATTTGCTACCGGTTCGACAATAGCCATGGTGATGATTCTTATCTATACGCATCTTACTCCTGTACCTATATGGGTAGTCATCATCATCAACATGATCATGTTCATGGGGATCATGAGCCGGATGGTACCCGCACAGGCTTTGAATTCAGCTATTCCTGAGATGTATGACCGTGGTGCTTACATGAGTATCAATTCATCGCTTCAACAATTAGCGGGTGGATTCGCTGCAATGTTTGCCGGATTCGTCGTCGTGCAGCAAACGAAAACAAGCCCGATCGAACATTTTGATTTGCTGGGGTACGTGATGGTGGGCATTATTATGTTGTGTCTCTATCTGGTCTATCGTATGAGTCAGATGGTGAAAAGGAATGAGCAGAAGGCATAGTGCATAGAGCATAGTGCTAAGAAGAACTGATATTTCCAAGTGACATTCTAAGTGACCTTAAGTTCCTAAGTGGTAACGATTTTTATGTTTCAGAATTTAATTTTGTTCGTTTAACCTCAAAAGAAAAATGGAGGACGCGGATTTATTAAGAAATTGTAGGATTAATTAAGATTTGATTTGCGTAGTTGAATTTGTGCTTCTACGTGCTTACCCCCAGCCATAGTTCTTCCATCCATCCAAAATCTGTGAATAATATAACTCTTTTCGAAATTATATAACAGATCTGTATTCAAATGGTCCAAACTTTACAGGGCTCAAATTATCATCAATAATGAGTCAATTAAAATAAGTTTCATCCATAAAATTCAACAAAATGAAAACGGTTCAACATCATTATCTAAAGAGGAATATTTTGATCTTAGCCTTGGGCATGATCGTGCCCTTATTTTTACAATCCTGTGCTAAGAAATATGCATTTGCAATCTCATCGATAGTACCTGCTGCAGAAGGCTCAGTCATTGTGAAAAAAGATAAAAACAAAAATTACAATATACAATTGAAAGTAGTTAATCTGGCAGACCCGAGACGACTAAGCCCACCAAGAGATATGTATATCGTCTGGATGGAAACTGATCATAGCAGCAGTACAAACATCGGACAATTAAAAACATCAAGTGGTATGATGTCCAAAGCATTAAAGAGTTCATTATCCACAGTGACCTCATTTAAACCTACCGCTTTTTTTATCACTGCAGAGAATCATTCTGATATTCAATATCCGGATGGTGAAGTAGTGCTGAAGACAGGACAGATTTCGGTGAAAAATTGAAAGCAATAAGCAATGCTTCGACCTGCTAAACTCAACCTTGTGCTATACTTCGACTTGCGGCTCTCATCCTCCTTGCTACAGCTCAGTAACCGCAGCTCAGCAACCATAGGCAATAGGCGATAGGCAAAAAGCAATTGGCAAATTGCACCTTGCAATTATCACGGGGACGTTCGAGCGTCTCTGACCTCGAACATGAATAAATCTCCGATTCTTTCGAGCTAAGATTTTTTGATTCACTTCATTATGTGGGCACATTTGATTTGGCCACTTCGAGGTCAGAGACACTCGAACGTCAGGGCAGTTCGAGGTCAGAGACACTCGAACGTCATTAATACGTTAATTCAAAAGTCGAAAATCCAAATTCCAAAATCCTTGAGTAAATTCATCCTTTTCTTAAAGGAAATTTTCATCTTATGCCAGAAGGTCTTGACAGATTCAATGTTTATCTTACTAAGCTTAAACAAATACTTCAAACTCTCCCAGACTCTCCGGAGAGATCTCTTGCTTTTTATAAAACCTCCGCCCGGCAATATCTTTTCTACCTCGAGGCACTTACGCACATTTATAAAATGATGCACAACAAAAAACGATTTGAACGAATGCGAATTTCTTTCAAGTCGCTTGAAGACCAGCTGGGTAAATTGGATTATTATGATGGTTTCATCAAAGAATTTTCTATTCAGGAAAATTTTCCTCCGATTTTGTTAGACAATTTAAAACAGCATTTCAATAGAGAACTGACCAATCTTGATGCCATGCTAAAGAAAGATGAATG
>JBATMM010000255.1:0-2578 GCA_049289835.1 Saprospiraceae bacterium
ACACTCACCGTACCAATTAAGTGCTCGGAAGGAGTATTTTTTCCACCCTTGGGTTCAATGGTGATCGCATATACTGCCGTTCCTTCCACATAAGCAACTTCAATCAGCCCGTTTTGAGGAGAATCAAATACATTGAGTGGTGCAGGTGCCTGGTTAGGTTTGATCGACCACAATTCATATTGTTGATTTGAGGCAATAGCCGGGAGATTTCTGACCTGGATAAAATTACGTTTCGTCGTTTTATTCGTATGCAGATAAAGATCTGTTGACGCGAATCCGGGCGTGGCTGTAAACGGCAATATCTTATTGTTTGGCGCAGTAAGCTGGCGCAAAAGATTCAACTGATTCGTCAGCTCACTCGTTTTCGCATCACATGTATCTCTTAAGGTTACAATTTCCTTCGCAAGAAGCTTGTTTTCATTTTCTTTTTGGAAATAAAAATAACCGAACAACAAAAGTCCTAATCCAAATAATGCGGCCACCACAGGCCACATATTAAATGATTGCAGTCGAGTACCCGAAGTTCCAATTGTATCATGACGTATAGCATCAAGGATTTTCTCTTTTACACCGACAGGACTTTTCAGCGCAGCACTACCGGCATATATTTCAAGACTTCTTTCGATCTCCCTGACCTCATGGCGTAGCTCGGGAAACGTATTCAGATAGCCTTCCACTTCCGCCTTTTCGGCAGGTGAAAGCTGATCCATCACGTACAGCTCCAATAAACCCGATGCCTTGATTTCTTCTATATCCACTTTATAAACAACAATAAACTTCTAAGCCCTGGTCCATCCAGGAAATATTTTTTTTCATGCTTCAGCTCTTCCCGAAGTATGCTTATCGCTTTGCGTAATCTGGTCTTGACAGTTCCCAACGGTATATTCAACTCCTCTGAAATCTCCTGCTGTGTATATCCTTTCAGATAGGCATATTCCAGTACGATGCGATTATTCTCATCCAGATTGGCCAGTAGTCTTTTTGCATCGATACTATCTCCATCAGGAGTGCTTGATCCTGGTCTATATACGATCTCATCGACCGAAACAGTTTTCTGTTTGGCCTGAAAAGTTTTAAGACGCTTTTGATCAAGGGCTGTATTCCTGGCGATTACGCTCATCCAGGTAAACAAAGAAGCCTTTGCAGCATCATATGCATCAATGTTCTGCCAGATCTTTAGAAATGATTTCTGAAGCGCATCCTCGGCCAGCTGGGCATCTCCGAGTATACGGTTGATGATCCCGAACAGACTGTCAGAATAATGGTCATAAAGGAGAGACATTCCCTTCTCCCTTTTTTCCTTCATTAATGATATGATGTCCTCCTGTAAGATCTTTTGTTCTTTTTACGCGGTGAACTTAAGGATAAAATAGCAGAGAGCATAGAGCAGAGAGCATAGGGTCGTGAACGAAAGACTTCACTTATGTTATAAAGAAATTCGACTTCACAGAATAATTGTCTTAACTCGATCCCTAGGTTCTATACTAAAACCCTCGGATCTTCGAGTTGTGTAGAATTGATATCCGCGCACGATCCCTTTGCTCTATGCCCTATGCTCTATGCTAAAATGCGCGAATCTTTGTATCATTTAGAATAGATTTTCGTGCCCTACCCTGCATCCATTTCCTGATTCATCTCCTCCCACTTGATATCCTGCCTTGTAGCATTTTCATATTCCTTTTGAAGAGTATACCCAAACGTGGATGTCCATTTCTTAGCAAAAAGCTTATCATCAATAGATTGAACACCACTAACCTCTGCAGCAGTACCTACCAAAAATGCCCCGTCTGCTTCAGCCAGTTCTTTTGGTAAAAATCTCTTTTGCTTAACAGGTATTCCCAGTCTACGGCATATCTGAAGAATTGAATCCCTCGTTATCCCCGGCAATATATGCCCTGGAGGAGCTGTATAAAGCACGCCGTCTTTTTCCATAAAAAAATTAGCGCCACTACATTCAGCTATATACCCATCGACATCAAGTTGTAATGCATCATCATATCCTTTGGCTCGCGCTTCAGTAGCTGCCAGTATCGAATTGACATAGTGTCCCGATACTTTAGCTTCAATTTTACAAGAGCGAGGATGAGGACGACAATAACTGGAAATAGACAACCGGGTCAGTTTTTCTCCATGTAATTTTTTCCAGGGCCATGCACTGATCCCAAGGTGTGATGATTCAGCATTCGAAAGCGACATCATCGGAGCACTATATACGAAAGGCCGGATGTACGCTTCCTGCATATTATTTCGCCGAAGCAAATCATAAGTTATTTGTTTCAATTCCAGCACTGTCCTCTGAAATGGCAAACCAATAGCATGCGCTGAATTAATCAACCGTCTGTAATGCTCATCACTTCGAAACATACGCGGCTGTCCTTCGATGGAATACGATCTTATACCCTCAAATACACCGGTGCCATAGTGAATCGTTTGAATATATACGCTTGCACTGGCTTCCCGGGCTTTTACCCACTTTCCATCATGATAGATGATAGTCCTCTCGTCAAAATACATGAGAGCAGAATTTTATGGTTGGTAAAAATTCGTTTCGCCTAAGTTAGTATTTTCTTCTTCGATG
>JBATMM010000256.1:0-2482 GCA_049289835.1 Saprospiraceae bacterium
GCATTGTTTCAAAAACCCCGGGGTTATTAAAGGTGGTAACTTATTACCCCGGAGTTTTCGAGCGAAGCAATGAAACACAGGCGGTGTGCTGAGCGCTAGTCGAAGTAGGAGAGAAATTTCGCGAAGCCTGAAATTTCGAAGGGGTAAACCCAATTTCTTGGTACTTGATCATTTTGTTCATCGTGGATATTTTTTGTTTAGTAGATTGCTGAGCATTTGGATATTAATAATAGTATCATCATGAAGCACATATTTTTCTTTATCCTCATGCTCATTTCTATTTCAGGATATGCGCAACAGATCGCGGACACATCGTATCATCCGATGATTAATCATCCCGCATATCCCAAAGGAAAAGGGCCGGTTATTTTCATTGATGAGGGCCATCATAATTTTCATACAAAGACAGGTCGATATCTTCCATTTGCAAATCTTCTTGAACGTGATGGATATCAGGTCGATGCATTTGCGGATGAATTCACAATGAAAAATTTATCCAAAGGCAAAATCCTTGTTATCTCTAATGCATTGAATGAAATCAATGAAGAGAACTGGTATCTGCCAACACCGTCAGCATTTTCAAATGCAGAAATCGAGTCAGTGAAGGATTGGGTGAATAAAGGTGGGAGCATATTTCTTATTGCTGATCATATGCCGATGGCTGGTGCGGCACAAGATCTTGCATCTGCATTCGGATTTGAAATTGCAAATGGATTCGTTCTTCATACGGTGACAAATGGGATAGGATATTTTAATTTGACAGATGGTTCTTTAAGCGAAAGCCCGATTACATTAGGCAGGGACAGCAGTGAACGCGTGAAACAAATTGTATCCTTTACCGGCCAGGGGTTTAAAATTCCGCATGACGCAACGTCAATCTTAACATTCGATGAAAACTATAACTGCCTGATGCCGGATACGGCCTGGGTCTTTCCCGAAGGCACACCCAGGATAAATATGAAAGGTTGGTCCCAGGGTGCATATCTAACGTATGGTAAAGGCAGAGTTGTCTTATTTGGCGAGGCCGCTATGTTTACAGCTCAACTGAGTGGAGAGTTACAGACGAAAGTCGGCATGAATAGCGAAAAAGCTCCTGAAAATTTCCAGTTGCTTTTGAATATTGTGCATTGGCTGGATGGGAAGTTGGAGTAAAGATTGAACACTAGTTAATCTAGATTAATAGCGAGCGTAGCGAGAAATTAAAATAGTACGGTTGAGCGTAGGCTGCGCCGGAGGCTCGTACTGAGCGCTAGTCGAAGTATCGTGCGTCAGCAAAACTCTGTTTTGCGAAACAGTGATTTCCTCCTTTTAAAATTCAACTGTGTGAAATTTAGAAATGCAAAAACACGCAAAACCGAGTTTTGCTGACGCCAGGACGTAGTTAAAAACTACGCCCAACCGTAGTCTGTATTTTTTATTGCCCCAGAGTTTTCGAGCGCAGCGATGAAACACAGGGGAGAGAATTTTTCGCAGAAAAATTTGAAGGGGTAGAAAATTTCGAAGGGGCAAAAATTTAGGAACTTAACCCCAAGGCCTCTTCAATTTTTCTCATCGTCATGAACATTTTACCACTATCCGGAATTTTAGTGAAACCATACTTCATATAAAAATTTTCAGCTTCTTCATCAATAGGGTCAACAATAAGCGCCATTGAACCAACCTGTGTTTTAGATACTAATACACTTTTTTTGAGCGCATCTATCAATAACAACTTTCCATATGATTTACCTTTGTACTTCTGATCAACAGCTAAGCGACCAAGCAAGATCACAGGAAAATGAGGATAATTTATTTTCTTTTTCAATTCTTGCGGAGCATCAACTGACGGAATACTATCAGCACTAAGCGTATAGAATGCAATAACGGTTTCATTTTCATCAATGATCACAAAACAGGTACAGGCACCTGAACTCACATCGGTAGTAACATTTCTTAGAATGTAATTATCTAAGGCTGGCTTACCACATGAGAAATGTTCCCGTTTAAATTTCCTTTCGTATGGAATGATATTCAACGCTTGTCTATTTAGCCACCAGTTCGTTGTGATATTTAATGGCAGCGATAAGTGCATCATTGGGTTTTTCTTCCTTCCCCATCAGAGCACTAAAAAATATCTCTTTGTCCCTTTCGGAAATCAAAATGCTTTTTTCGTTTTCAACGATTGCCTTTGCTTCCTTGTAAATAGCAAGCCTGGCAAATTCAGAGAAGGACTTGAATCCTCTTAGCGAACTGGCATATTCAAAGAGTTCTTTATCCTCCTGACTTACGCGGAGCTCAATCCTGTTACTTTCCTTTTTTTGGGATGCCGTTTTCATGATCATGTTATTTGGTCAAATGTACGGGTATTTGCCGTACAATTTTAATTTATTATGGCATTTAAACGGCAATAATTTTTGCCCATAAGATTTCGGTTTTCTATGCCTGGCAAGAGCAAACAAGTCCAAAAGCACTAATGAAATAGAGTGTGGCACACCTAGGTGTG
>JBATMM010000257.1:0-2624 GCA_049289835.1 Saprospiraceae bacterium
CCGGCTTTTGTATTGAGTGTATTAAAACTCGGGTTTGTCGCAATAGCCTGATCGATCCATTTGATAGCCTGATCCGTGTTGATTTTATTTTGTAGCGCATAATTAGCTGCAGAAGCATATCCCTGCCAGTTGAAACCTACGACGTTTTTTAATTCTTCAGCTGCATTGGCCATGACGATGTCATCTACTGCGAATTCAATTTTGACTGGAAATTGTTTGTTCTCCCAGTTTAATACAAGCTCACCTGAATTTTTAGTGAGATTGATAAAATCATATGTCAGCAGTTCGGTCATCGCATGGTCGCGTGTCTGAATTTTAGCACGTAACTGATCATGGTCTGCTTCATAAAAAAAACTTCCCCACGAGCGACTATCTTTTGAGAGGATCAGTTCGCCGCTGCCATCACTATTGATTGTAAAAAACATTCCATATCGGCCTGCAGGTACATCTTTCCCTTCTACTTTTGCAGCATGTGAAAATTCAATCGTTGTATTTTCATTTGCACCTGCACGCCATGGAGCTGATTTCTGATTGCCGAAATTTTGCACATTCCATCCGTAAGGGACAAGGTCGCCCCAGATCACTCTGCCTTTGACAGATGGTCTTGAATAATCGACTGTGACTTTAGATATGCCTATCGTTTGGGATACGTTGGCAGCAGGACTGGGTGTCCTTGGTGTTGTAATGCCTTGAGACCATGCAGAAACTGAAGCTGTCAAAAATGCAACTGCAAGAAAGAATCGAAGTGTGGATATTGTTTTCATTTTGAATTGGAATTTGATAAATGGAATGGATTGAATGACCTGAGTGTGAGAGCCAAAAGTAAAGGGCAAACGTTGCAATTGAGGCTTCCGCTGCTATGATGCAAATGCTAAAGCAGAAGGACGTTTAATTTTCTTAATAGCCCCTATCTTAAAAATCTAAATTTATGGATAGATGTTATCAAATATTCGATGAATCAGCGAATTGTATATACCTAACGACAAAGGGCTTAAAATTTCAATTAATCTTTGGTGATGCGTTCGGGCTACTACTCGCTATTGGAACAACTCTTTGAACTTCGCACCAAAGTTTGTTTCAGGCATTTTAGTTAGCATTTATGAGTGTCCAGACATTTGCACTAAAATTAGCTTTACTAATTCCTGTGATTTTTTCCAATGCTTTAAAATAGTTGTCGTTGTCCTTTTGGTATTTACCACAACTTACAAGTTCAATGACAGATGGGAAACCTTTTTCTTTTTCAATTTTCTTAACTATCAATGCATTGATCGTATAATCAATATTTAATGGAAACTTTGCTCCTTCGTCAAAGTTTTTACCTTCATTGTATAAAGTCAGCCAATCTGCATTTGGGTTTGCTGCGGCATAGGTTTTAAATTTATCTGAAATCTGTTGCCATGTAAGTCCCCAACTGCCCCCATATAAAAAGGCAGTTCCCTCGTCAACAGGTTTGTTTATAATTGATGTTGAGACAACATTGTGCAATCTACTATGCCATAAATCATGTGGGTCAAACGCGGTGAAATCAGAAGTAAGGGTTCCGTTCATCACCAAATTAATATCATTTTCCTTTGCCGTTAGCGTATTGAAATTTTTTCCATTATAGTCCGCTTTATAATCAACTCCAATAAGCTGTAAAGCCTCGCTAAAATTATCACAGCAATAAAATTCAGTAGGGCGTATTGGAGCATTTAATTTCTTATCAAATTCATCGGTCAACTTAAAACATTCATTTGCCCTGGCCGTATTCAGATTATTTTTGAAATATACTTTTGTGTTCCCTATGTTTTGACTCTTCCATGTAATCGTATTTTGCTTTAGAGGAGAACGAAAATAAAATTGGTTTCCTTTCTCTTGAGCAATGATTGTAAAATTTGCTCTCAACAATGGCACGCCTTCGTTTACGCCGAGATATGCAAATTGTATTTTATAAGTTGAATCGTTCAATCTAAGTGAGTTTGTCAAATATGCCTTGTAAAAAGTATCTACCTTAAGTTTGGCATTTTTTTCCATATCCTTTATTTCATCAAGCAAAATAGAGGCTTCTAACAAGTCTTCTTTTAGTACAAAAGTGTTTTCATTGTTTGGCTTTTCCTTTTGTGATAGAAAACCATTTAAGTCAGAAAGTAATTGCTTTTTTAAAATTGAGTCCTTCGGCAAAGAAATGTTGCTCGGTAATATTAAAGAATTTGTTTGTCCTGCAACCATTGCGGCAGTAAAAATTGTTAATGCAATTGTTAATATTTTTTTCATTGTTTGTTTTCATTTTGTCAAAGTTATAATTTTTGTCTGTTCGTTTCTTGTAGAATGTTTCAGGTTAACATTGTATTAGAGAATGATGTATAACATTGATTTTAAAAATAATTCATGTCAGAATTTATTTCTTCCATCCCTCCGAAAAAAGTCGGATGATCTCAAATGGTAGCTTATTCCAGACGATATCTTTGGGATACAAAGCATTGCAAAGAAGAACTATGCCGAAATCATTGCCCGGGAAAATATTGAGCGTCGCGGAATAACCAGGATCATTGCCAACGTGAAATACATACTTACCATATTTCTCTGATGGCACTACCCACCATCCTAAACCCATGGTCGTATTATATGGCGGTATTTCCTTTTTA
>JBATMM010000258.1:0-4823 GCA_049289835.1 Saprospiraceae bacterium
TTTGGTCAGATGGTACAACAAAATCAAATCTGGAAAACATTATTCCGGGACAATATAGTGTCACAGTTACGGGGCAGAACGGTTGTACATGGTCTTCCGGATTTACACTGCCGGGAAGTGAAAAAATAGAACTTACTCTTGAAGTTGATGCAATCCAAACCACGGATCAATTTGTAACCATCAAAGCTCAAATCAATCTGCCGATAACTGCATTGGATACCTTGATATGGTTACCGGAAGATTTATTCACTTGTCCATTTGAATTATGTCTTGAACAAACCATCACCAGACCTTCGCAGCAAACTGAAATCATCGTGATGGCAGTGGATATTAATGGCTGCATGGCTGAAGCAAGACTGCTACTTGATGATAAATCCAATCCCCAGGTCTACATACCCAATGTGTTTTCACCGAATGAAGATGGTGTGAATGATTTATTCACGATCTACGGAAATAAGGATGTAGAAGTGATTGTGGAAATGAGAATATTCGACCGCTGGGGAAATTTTGTTTACATGAATACTCATTTTCCACCGAATGAAGAGAACTATGGATGGGATGGAAAATTTAGAAATTCTGATATGAACCCAGATGTATTTGCATACTGGGCACGTGTTCAGTTTGTTGATGGGTCAGAAGGGTTTTATAAGGGGGATGTGACGCTGGTGAGATAAGTTTTTGGTTGGCTTGTGGCAACAAAGGCATTTACGTCGACTTTCAGCAACCTGATGGCTCGTTTTCTCAACGATTCTTTTCACTTTTTACTTTTCTTAAAAATACAAACCAATATACTATACCTACTAATACTGCTCCACCTATAATATTACCAATAGTTACAGGCAACAGATTACAGATAAGAAAATTGCTCCAGCTAACAGATTGATATGTCTGTGCTGAATCATTAATCAAAGTCAAAAAATTCAGATTACCATATTTTAATACTAAAATTCCCTCCGGAATAAAATACATATTTGCTATACTATGCTCAAAGCCGGCAGTAACAAATGCAGTTATTGGAAATACAATAGCTAATATTTTTCCTGAAATGGATCGGGAACTATAGGACACCCAAACTGCCAGGCAGACCAAAATGTTACACAGCACCCCTAGTGCGATTGCCTGACTAAAGCCCAATTCACATTTAGCTTTTGCAATATTTAGAATATTTATGCCAACTGCGCCCGCACCAAATAAATATTGACGGGAGAAAAACATCAATACCACAATAAAAAGTGAACCAATCATATTACCGAGATAGACCCAAATCCAATTCAATAAAACTTGAGTTGTGCTTACTTTTTTATTTGCCCAGGCCATGATGATCAGATTGTTGCCTGTAAATAATTCTGCTCCGCCTATTATTACAAGTACAAGACCCAGACTAAAAGACAATCCACCTATTAGTTTTGTGATACCATAAGACATTGTTGATGCTGCAGTAACCGTTGAGAAGAAAACAGCACCGAATGAAATAAAGGCGCCGGCAAGCATCGAAAGCACTAAGGTCTTTGATGTTGACATGTTAACTTTTGATACACCAACTTGCTCTGCTTGCAAAGCCATTTCGGGGGGTAGCAACGAGTCAATATTCCCGGTATCCATTTTTTAGTTTTTAAATCTTGAAAAAATAATGTTTGAACTCATGTTCCCACACTTCGACCGGACTTTGGTCACTTGGTGCATCAGGAGAATAGCCATTAAAAAATGCGTGAGGGTTTTCATACTATTGATTTTAAATGATATCAATTAATTCAAATATTATTTCATCATGCAGGAATTCCCACAAAAAATCAATAAAACCTATTTAGGGAGAATATACAGATCTTCCAGATTCAAAAATCCATGGTCCGTTTTTATTTAAGATTAACCTTACGTGCTTCTACGTACCAGGAATGAAGCAAGCCTTATGTAGTATGCAATTTACCTCGCGTAAGCAATCGCTCTCTTCTCCCTGATGACAGTCACTTTCACCTGTCCCGGATACTGCATTTCATTCTGGATCTTTTGAGAGATCATAAATGAAAGGTCATCGACAAATTCGTCAGATACTTTTTCACTTTCTACAATCACTCGCAATTCACGACCGGCTTGTAAAGCGTAAGCTTTCTGAACACCTTCGAATCCCATTGCAAGATCTTCGAGATCACCGATACGTTTGAGGTAGCTTTCGAGGATTTCTCTTCGAGCACCTGGTCGTGCTCCGCTGATCGCATCACATGCCTGCACTACAGGAGAAATAATATTGGTCATTTCGACTTCATCGTGGTGAGCACCGACTGCATTGCATACCTCAGGTGATTCGCCGTGCTTTTCGCAGATCTGCATTCCGAGGATAGCGTGTGAGAGTTCTGATTCTTCTTCAGAAACTTTTCCGATGTCATGTAAAAGGCCTGCCCGTTTTGCCACTTTCACTTGTTTCGGATTGAGTCCGAGTTCAGCTGCCATGACTGCGCAAAGTTGTGCGGTTTCGATACTGTGTTTAAGAAGGTTTTGTCCGTAAGATGATCTGAATCTCATGCGGCCTACCATCTTCACGAGGTATGGATTGAGTCCGTGTACATCAAGATCGATCACTGTACGTTCACCGATTTCGATGATTTGTTCGTCCATTTGTTTTTTCACCTTCGCTACGACCTCTTCGATACGTGCCGGGTGGATACGACCATCGGCTACAAGTCTCTTCAATGCGATGCGGCAGATTTCACGACGGATCGGATCGAAGCTGGAGATCACAATAGCTTCCGGTGTATCATCGACGACGATCTCAGCACCGGTGGCGGCTTCAAGAGCTCTGATGTTTCGTCCTTCACGGCCGATGATCTGGCCTTTGATATCATCTGATTCGAGATTGAATACGGATACGGTATTTTCAATAGTATACTCTGCACACATCCGTTGGATTGTCTGGATGACAATCTTTTTGGCTTCGCGTGCGGCATTTGATTTGGCCATTGCCACGGCTTCTTTTTCAACAGCCATAGCTTGTGATTCTGCTTTAGCTCTGATGGCATCGATGAGTTGTTCTCTCGCCTGGGCTTCAGTCAGTCTTGCTATGGTTTCAAGTTCTTTGATGATTTTCTCAGTGGACTGATCAAGTTCTTCTTTTCGCTTGCTGACAACTTTGATTTGTTTTTCAAGGTTGTCTTTGATGGCCTTGACTTCTGATTCACGTACTTCCAGGCTTTCGGCTTTCGAATTGATATTGTCAAGTTTTGATTTCAGTTCATTCTCTTTATTCACGACATCGACTTCTCTGTCTTTAAGCTCAATCTTATGTTCTGCCTTTTCAGTTTCGAACTGGGCTTTCAGCTTACCATACTTTTCTTTGGCCTCTTGTATTTTTCTGTTTTTTATGGCTTCGTTTTTAGCTTCGGATTGAGCTTCTATTTTCTCTGCCTTGGTTTGAGCTTCATCGACTAACCGCTTAGCGGTGAGACGGGCTTCCTGGACGGCGAGGTCTGCCTGCTTGTTGCTTTCTTCGAGTAGACGTTTTTTTCCTCCTTTGACAAAGAGTGTGGCGAGGAGGTATCCGATCACTAAACCGACTACTGCAAGTCCACCGGCTAATAGTATTGTATTCATTTCCATTCCATAATAGATTTTAGGTCAACAATATGATTGTTGGCTACTATTTCTGAAGGAATGTAATAGGAATGGAAAAACCGGGGAGTCTATTCTGAATATTGAGCTTCTACAACCTCGAGATGTTTCTGAATATCAATCAATGTATTCCAGGAGGCTTCGTCTAAGATCCTGGCTTGAACTTTATGATAATCGACAGCATAGGTGAGCAGCGTCATCAGAATACAATCCTGGATATCCTTTTGGGCGAAATCTGACTGATACTTTCTGATCCGGTCATTAATCTCCGCAATTGCGTTTTTAACATACACCTCTTCATCTTCGGTGACCTTGAGTGGGATGATGGTACCGGCTATATTTGCTTCTATCCGATTCATATCTTACTTTTTCTCAAATATGGATTCAACCTGTGGAATGCATTTTTCTACTTCTTTCATCAGACCTCTTATTTCTTTACGCGTTTCGCTTTTCCATTGGTCGAGACCTTTATGATCTCTCAAAGTTTCCTGGCGTATGTTGTCCAGTTTTTCCTTAAATAATTCCTGTTGTTTTACAGCCTCTTCAAGGCTAGTGGCCAATGTTTTATTTTCTGTTTCTAGTTTTTTGTTTTTATCAATGATTTGCTGATAATCCCGGATCACGTGATCCAGTCTTTCCTGTATATCCTGTATGATTTCAGCTGGGTTATACATCGTAGGTAAAGATAGGGCGAAAGAGTGGGAAATTGGTATTTAGAGTTTAATAAATGTGTAAATTTTTAATTTTCAATAGGTTGATAAGAATGTCTGAGGAAATGGATGCCGGAGAAAGGGATGCCAGATGCCGGACTGGCGATTTTGGCCAATTTAGAGAATGTCTTAACGAAATACTTTAACAGGATTCTACAGGACCAACCATTAATTGCCATCGTCTAACCGTTTTGCCCCTAAATCCCCTAAAGGGGACCCTTTTTCTAATAGCAAATACCGCCTTCTTTATTTATGATCTTGAAATGATCATACATGAATTGCCACGGGTTTCAACCTGTGGATTAATGATGATGGAAAATTTCTGATCCTGAAGGGATCAAATATTAATAGCCGTGGGTCGCCACCCACGGAAAATGTGGAACGCGAAAATTTAGAACCCTGAAGGGGTTCAATAAGAATCTGTTTCTATTTGGTGATCTGTCTCAAAGGCGATGTTCCCGTTTTGCCCCTAAATCCCCTGATGCTTCGACCTGCTACCTCTAAACCTCATGC
>JBATMM010000259.1:0-7978 GCA_049289835.1 Saprospiraceae bacterium
TTGATACAGCGGGTATCCGTGAAGCGCATGATGAGATTGAATCCATGGGGATACAACGAACGATGGATAAGATAGAGAAGGCATCGATATTAATTTATGTATTTGATGTCACTACCCTATCGCCATCAGAAGTTGCTGCAGATCTTGACGCCATCTCACCTGCGAATGCGAAGGTGATCCTTGCTGCCAACAAGATGGATCTCAATCCATATACCGATGCGAATGAATGGAAGATGAAAGATTATGTTGTCGTGCCATTATCAGCGATCAACAATATGAATGTTGTTTATCTCCGTGAGGTCATCCGTGACACTATTAAAAAAGATATCCCGGATGACATCCCGATGATTAGTTCTGCGAGACACTATTATGCATTGGACAGAGCTGAACAAAGACTCAGTGAAGCTTTCCTCACCTTTGGTGGAGTTCCTAATTCTGAGAACCGAATACCGAACACTGAATACCGCTTACCGAATACCGAACTTTTGGCGCAGGATATACGGCAGGCACTTTATCATCTCGGTACCATCACAGGAGAAATATCTTCAGATGATGTGCTGGGGAATATATTTAGTCGGTTTTGTATTGGAAAGTAACCCCCCGAAATAAACTTACATTACCATATACAATATATGATAAAGCCCAATAAATATGGGCTTTTTTAATGCCAAATACTAAGATTTGCTTAGGCTTGATATTGGTATGATTTGGTCAATTTTGTACCTTTCTTGAACACGTAATTGCTCGGAAGGATATCAAGAGTTTAACTATATCCATATCCTACTACTTTTCCTTATCAGACTATTCCATTTTAATTATTTTAAATTGATGATTATATCTATGATTTTTAATCTTGAGAAGATAAACTCCATTAGGAAATGAGGAAAGATCAATTTGATTCCCATTCTGCAAAATAGGATATTCCCTTCCATTCATTGAATATAGCGCCAACTCAAGATTTTCATTAAGATAGTTAGGGTGTTCAATGTGAATGATTCCTTTAGTGGGATTGGGGTAAATCAATGCATCATTTAAGTGTACATTATTTGTTGATGATAAAATTGATTGGAAGATCAGAATTTTTTCTATGTAATTTGAGGAATTATCAGATAAAATAAAAACAGTATCTATTCTATTTTCCACGGTATTATTTTCATTGACTTCGATAGAGACTATCCCCTCATTAACACCTTCATGACCTGTGATAATATTAATCCAATCAGCATTGGCTGAGCTTCTCCAAATAAGTTCGCCATTTCCACTATTGGAAATGTTAATATTATATAATCCCCCTATAGCACTTGCGTTTATTAAGTTTGTTGACACACTAAGTTTTGGATCAATCAATATATAATTTGCCTTTATGGATGCTCCAAAATTTAAACTTAAACTGATCGATGTATCAATTAACGGATTTGGTCCTAAATCATTTCCATTTGGATCTGTCCACTTCTCAAATTCCCAAGAACCAACTTTTTTCTGTGTGGTAATAGTTAGATTCTGACTTGGTGCTTTATTGAAAACTCGTGAAAAAGTACCTCTTCCATTTTGCCTGTCATTAATATCTTTCTTACTAATCTCAATTATCGGGTTGAGGTTTTTTGTGGCCGCGAAGTCAAAAGCGACAAGATTAGATGGCATCCTGCTAAAATCATACCTTAATTCAAGTACCAAGGAATCAATTTTCATAGTACTGGTAGAAAGAGGGTGGGTGCTCTTTGTTATAATTAAATCTGCCCAGGCTGCAGGTCTAGAAAATAGAAGTATATTACCTGGGTCTCGATCTATTCCTTTCACCTCCATCATTGTTGTAAGTAAAGATTGACTGGCAAAACTGGGACCAATTCTATCTATACTATTTGAAATCCTGAAATATCTGCACCCCCAACTGATAGGGTTTGTTGTGTTATTATTATAGTTTCTAAATAAGTAAGCCTTGCCATTCTTTCTAAGCTTTGAAATGCCAGAATGTGCAATATCAATATCAAAATATGATTGACTATTTATTTGGCCAGTTGAATTTACATTCATTGAATGTATCTGAAAATCATAAATTCTTACATTCTCTTCATTCGGTTGAAATAATCCCATTTCCACTAAATTAATAATTACGGGATTACCTTTATCTAAATCTTCGAGCTGTTCTCTGCTTAAAGTAAATTTTAAAGGGGCTGATAGTTCCGGGACATTTTGATTATACTCATCGAATATTTCTTTCGCAATAATGGCAATTTTTTCATAATATAAGCTTCTTAATGATAGAAAATCAGTTTCGCTAAGGATTGAACTACCATTTGAAGCATCAGCAATGTTTTTAAAAGAATCAAATATATTCTGTAAGTTTAGACTTTGAGTATATGGTTTCACCATTCTATATTCGTAAGATTTTTTCAAATAGTAATGGTACTTTAATAGTCTCTCTTTGGCTCTGTAATCCATGTCATCCAAATAAACGTTTACTCGATCATCCAAGACATTTTGTGCATCGGCAACGTCCTTATTCAGTCCATCCATGCTTAGCATAATAACATTTATTTCTGAATTTAACTTTTGAATGTTATCATTTACAGACAACAGTTGTTGAACCAAGGACTCTTTCTGTAAGAGCAAAACAGCAATTTTATCTGCTAAAGAATTATAAACTGGATCAGCAGCTTTCAATTCCGCGAGTACAGCATTAATCTCATCTTTTGGTACCTGTTGCTCATTTTTAATTATCCCTAATATTTCTTTATATTTTGCCTGCCCATCTTTTGCAAGGTTAAGAAGATTTTCCGCATAATCTTTTGCAGTCCCTGAATCTTTTATTTGCTCAGGATCGATATTTTTGAGAAAGTCTTCTATTCCACTTGTAGATCCATTAAAATTTATATCCTTAAATAATTTATCTAAATTTTGGGTTTTATAATATTCATAGTTTTCTAAAACAGACTTATCGGTATCATATTTTGAAACTTCAACTAGTACAGTCCCTACAGCTCCGAGTGCGGGTTGGTATACTGGGATAACCTGCATAACCTGACCTGCCATAGCTGTATATTTCTTCCATGAAGCGACTTTGTGTCGATCTTCCACTATCTGCTGCGCTCGCAAATTTAATTGAGTTTCTATTAGCATCAATTCATTTTGCAAACTATCTGTTTTAATTGAAATTTCTTCCATTTTTGATTCCAGCTCAGGAATGAGAACTGTAGAAAAATTAAAACTCTCGATATAATCATCCAACTGTTTGGACAATTCATTCCTGGCACTAGATAATGTGGCAACCTTTTGCTCCAGGGTGGATACTGCATTCTTCATCCAGTATGTGAGATACATTGATCTTATTGATCTGTCAATTTCGTTTTCAAAAATGATTTTGTTTGCTTCAAAAGACAACATGGGTGTCCATCCAGCGGGGTTTCCAAAATAATCAAGGTTACTATTCACTCTCTGAATTAATGAGCTAATTTCATAGCTTATTTGTTGAAGTTCTGTTTGAATAAAAAGATCGGAAGCATGCCATTGAATTGAACTAGAAAAATTATCAATGTGTTTTGTATATCTGTCAATAGCCGAGACAGCAAAATCCAAATCACCTTCTAAATAACATTCTTTACCATATTTTAATACCATTCTCAACCAAAATGGATGAAGCCATTTAAATGCCGAATTCATTTCTAACACACATTGCCCTTTATCTCCCTTTGATGCAACTGAATTGCCTCCTGAACCTTGATTTCCTCCCGCTAAGTCAACAAATTCATCCAATGATAGGTTTGAAACAAAATCACCTCCTTTACCTCCACTACCGGGAGATTTGCTTGGACCAGTAGCATTCTGGCCATTCGCTCCAAGCGCAAAAAATTTTATACCGGGACTAATGTATTTGTTTTTAATATATACAGAAATGTTACCTGCATTGTGTCCAACAATTCCGTTATCTGTAGGTTTAGCATTTTCGGCTGTTTCGGGTTTTGTAATAATATACCCATTTGATGTTATTTCTAAGTTTTCAGCATAAATTATCACATTTGTTTGTGGCAATTCTAAGGGAGACTTAATTGAAAGATGTTGTGCATAGATTGTGAGTGTCTTAATGTCCTTATTATTGTTATAATTATTGTACAACCCGTTTACATTCCCATCTTCAAATATTACTGTTTTGCCTATAACTGATACATTCCTGGTTGATCTTTGGATATTATTAAACAGTTCCTGACCCGGATTATTGACAGAATTTACAATTATATAATCTTTTGACAAGCTGTCAGGAAGATTTATTGGATCACCCAAACCAAATACCACCTGCTCTGCAGGAAGATATGGAATGCAATTAAATAATACATTCTGCCTTACTGTATCACTATTTTTAATAGCAATAAATTTAATACTAAATGGTCTAAAATCAAGAGAATCTGGATCATAAGTGAAATAGCCTGATCCGGAAATAAAATCTACAATACCTTTTTGATTACCATCTGGTTGAATACTTAAAATTGCATCAACTCCTAATTCTTTAGAGTAAACATCAAACTCAATTTGTGTTTTATAATAGACTAGTTGGGAGGGTATTTCTCCAATATTATATTTATGTACTGGCGGGGGCACAATATCCGTGGAATCCACAAATTGTTGATACCCGGTTTGAGTAATGAAATTACCGGAATTGGCAGAAGGAGAAATACTTGTTTGACCAATCGTATAGGAAACTATATAACTGGAAGACTTTCCTATATTACCTCCCGAAGATATCGTACTCGGAATCAATGTTTGAGCTGATAATTTACTTAAAAAAAGCAAAAGTAGCAGTGTATAGATTATTATTTGTCTCATGCTTTTGATTTTTTTAGTAACGTTTTATTAATATTGATTAAATCTTTATGATATAAAGCACATATACATTAATTGGCCTCGTTTCATTTCCTCCAAATGACTTTGATTTGTGCATTGTTGGTTCTTGTCCAGATGGAGAACTAACTATATTATAAACAGACCATGCTCCAACCCCTTTAAACGCTTTAACTGAAGGATATGTATTTTCATTGCCCACAAATTGGGTATTATTTGGATCTGCATCTTCTTGAGTAAACAAAGTATGACTGTGCTTTTCTGTTAGGTCAGTTTGATAACTACCAACATTGTTTCCACTATTTTGTCCTGCGACAAGAGACGTTCTAGAGCTTTTATCAGGATCTCTGTTTGCATTGCCATCTACGCCTCTCAAAAAAAGTCCCCGAAAATCAGGTACTTTAAAATTATTACCATTCGAAGCACTTCCCCAAATGTTTTGTATAGCATTATATAAGTTGGGATATTGGGACTTAGAATACTCCATCCCATCACAAGCTAAATAACCGGAAGGGACAGTTGCGCCGGCGAATGGCAAAATAGTTCCGGGGGGTACAGGACTTACATTGTATGCATATTCCGCATATGGAACACTTATTAGTTTTTGGTTGGATATTTCCCTTTTTGTGCCATTATCTAAAATGCTTACTGTGTACCATAAATTTCCAATACCAAAATTAATATCAGAAAATTTATTCAATGTACCTGATTCTTTTTGTCCCTTACCAATAATCAGTGCAATAGCACCAAATTCATCTGTTTGGATAGAGTGAGACTCCTCATAGAGAGGAATGCTATTTCCTTGTTCATTTATTTTTAGATAAATTGTTACATTTGTTGATTTAAGAATCGCCCCTTGATTATCTCTAATCAACGCCTGAAATGAAAAACCATTTCCTGAGTTTTGCGAAAAACCATTGCTGATCAACATTAAAGAAAAAATTACTTGCAGAAAATAATTTTTTATCGAATAGAATTTTAATTGATCAGAGATTACGGACTTACTCATTGTTTTTATATTTTAGAGGTTTAAAAAGGAATTCATGTCAAATTTAGCGTTCCTGACCAGGCTGAATAATATAACTTTTGTTATATCAGAATGGAATAGTTTAGGCTTTTCAATGTACTCTGGTCTGTCTGCTTTTGTTTGGAAAGCGCCTGATACAAATATCATTAAATATAATTCAACTTTATCATCTTGCTTTCTTTTTTTCTACTTTTTTTATTTTTGTGGAATTGTTGGAAAATCCGCTGATAGTGCCCTCCTTTTCCACATCAATGTAACCCCACTGTTTCCGGAGCAAATTGACTCCCCATATTTTAGGTTTTTGAAGGCTTGGTTTAGCCACCTTTAAAGTTCATGATGTTTGTTCAAAACACATGATCAAATGGCTGTTAAAACAATCCACATGACTAAAGTTAGACAAATCTTACGGCTTCATTCAGAAGGTAGAGTCTCTAGAAAAATCTTAAAGGATGGGTTCTATACACATGATGAATTCAACCTGCTATTGGAGAAAATGGAGGCGAGTCATTGGTATCGCGAGAAGAAGGACAAAAAATGCCTGCCTGTCCTCTCTATTCTTCCGCTTATGGGGTTATATAACCAATATATACCAGGCAAAGGATCATATCTCTATGATCATCTATCTGAAACCTTCAATAAATTCATTAGTGAAAACCTTATGAATTGATTATACAGAAATCATGCATCCCAAATGTAAACCATTAAGGAAAGCGGCAATACAGGTGTAATGATTAATAAAAATTTCCTTTACAAAACAAGTCAGAAAGTCTTTTGGCCCATTTGACCTCATAGTTTCTCTTCATACATACTTTTTATTTTAAAATCCTTACCCCACACTGCCTTAATATTCAGATTATAATTCTTGAATTGAGTTGCATTTAGTGGCTTTAGGCGATAATAAACATCATAACTCACTCCGTAGTCACTATTTGGAAGGACCTGTTCCTTATGTGTCTGCCAGTTAATGTCGATTTTCGTGTGGGGTACCGTATATCCACATCGTTTGCATTCAAATGAATAATGCTCATACGATGGGAAATCTTGAATTAAATAATCCGGTTGGGTTTAGCGTGACTGGGAATGTTACGTTATCCACGTTAAGGATTAATCCTTCTACTTTACTAAATATTAACTCTGGTTATGTGCTGACGGTGCATTAAAAAAAATTTACCGACCACCAAAATATGTTGTTGGTTGTTGCAAAAACCCCTGTTTTAGAAACACATTTCTTTCACCAGAAATACTTCGCTATGGAATTGAAAACTATCCAATCAAGAATCTATGAGATCAGAGGACAACGAGTCATGATCGATTTTGACCTCGCTGAACTTTATGAGACGGAAACCAAAAGACTTAAAGAGGCAGTTCGACGGAATATGGATAGATTTCCTCCGGATTTTATGTTTGAACTTACTCAGGATGAGTTCGAATGTTTGAGGACGCAAATTGCGTCCTCAAACAGAGGGGGCATCAGGTACACTCCATTTGCATTTACAGAACAAGGTGTTGCCATGTTATCCAGTGTTCTGAAAAGTAAGAAAGCCGCTCAAGTAAACATAGCCATTATGCGGGCCTTCGTATTTTTGAGACAGCATCTCGCTAATTATCAGGATCTTAAAAAAAGCATTGAACTCCTGGAGAAAGAGATGAATATAAAATTTAAAGACATCAATCAGGCATTGACATATCTGCTTCGAAAAGATAAAGTTGAAGCAGATCAATCAGGTCGCAAAAGAATTGGTTTCAAATAAAGCAACTCAAAACTCCCCCCTCCGCCCAATAAAATACTCCCACACCCATAATGAATAAGGAATATCGAATAGCGAAGTATGAAATAGAATTTTGAAGTCGAAGGAGAAGTCGAAAACTAAAATTTTATTATATAGTACAGGGGTTGACCATTCCTTCCATTGCGATTCCAGAAAGTAGAAGAAAGAAGTAGAATATCGAACTGAACAGTCGAACACTGAACAACGATTTGTGATGTTTGAAATGAAGGTTGAGCTATGAAATCTGAATGTTGCAGTCAATGTTCTTCCTTCTCATTTATTTCTAAGTTCAAACATCGTTGATCGATACTTGTGCTGAGCGTTAGTCGAAGCATTCATCTGTTCCATTCAT
>JBATMM010000260.1:0-3947 GCA_049289835.1 Saprospiraceae bacterium
GTTTTTAGTATAAAAGGATGAAACTAAGATAAAAAGGGTTTATGAGTTTAGCAGATACCAACAAGAATATAAAAAGGGCAAGCTTGAGGCTGCCCTTTTGGTATTTCATCTTTGCTGCACTAAATAATTTTTGATTTATCCTAATCAATGGATATTTCTGTGATTAAGATAACTATTGACCATTCCTTGGGGATGGAGCTAAAAGTCCTGCTAATGCACCTATTGCACCTGATGCAATTGCAGTAAATATTGTAGGAACCCTTGCATCCGTGCCCACCGTGGATTCACTGGTATATAACAAAATCGTACAGGCTACAATAACTAAAATAATAGATAATCCCAATGAACCAACCACAATCCGGTATATGAATGTATCCGGGATCTGGTCGGGTATTGCACCAAGCGCTTTTTCAGGATCATCCTGGATATCTTTCCGGAAGTTGGCGTCATTGGCCACTGCATTTTTGAGGTCACTTAAATTTTGAATGGATTTCATGATAGATTTGATTTTAATAATAGTGAATTAAATAAGTTTTTACTGTCTGTGATAGGTCGTACATATAGTTGATTTTGTCCTGTTGAAAAAACAAATTTTCAGATCCCTTCTGAAATAACGTTTACATGAAAGTCAAAAAATATTTTTGATCAGTCGTCCGTATATTTTCCAAAAATTTTGAACAAAATAATAAATATTTTATTTGGAGAAAAATAAAGTTTTAAAATTTAACAAATCTTATTTACCCCCGTTTAGCGTAGTTTGTAACTACGCCCCACATAGACGGTTGCAAGATTACTCGCACCTCTTTTTATATTCCTCCACTGCCTCACCCAATGTCTTCTCTACATTTGCTTTCATCCACAGCAAAAACTCTCTTTTAAATTTCACGTCATGTCCTACCTGGTTTGCGAAAAATCTTCTTGCATTCTGTGTCATCTTGTATGATTTTGTTATGACGGTTTCATTCGTAAGAGGGTGGGAGTGCCAGTTGATTGCATGGTGATCAATCATAACTGTTAAAATAAATAAGTTGAAAAACTTGCGCTCAGCTTTGCTTTAAATCCATCTGAGCTTTCACTGAAAACAAAGAAATTCTCACCGACCACACCAATAGTTGAACCTATACTATGCGTGTATCCAAGGGAAGCATTTATATTGAATTGAGTACGATAACTTAGAAAATAGTGGCACTGACCTGAAATGCTGAGCTCAAAAACATGTTTGTCCGGAGTTAGGCTAAGAAATGTTGTCCTTAAGTCTTTATAAAAATTGTAGCTAAAATTCATGTCTGTGAAAATCTGAGTTCTGGAATTGGGAAACCAGCCATACCCTATAGTATTTGAAAATTCTGAATGCAGCCTCAGGTGGGTGCTTTTTGATTTCGGAAAAAAAGTTGATTCCGGAAGGATATTTATTTGATCACTAACATCAATTCCAATGCGATGTGTCCGTTGAAAATTTCGGTATAAGTTCTGAGGTTTGTATTGTTCATAGGCCACGGAAGCTTCTGATGCAACTGAATAACCAATAAAATTCTGATTAGGTTGTCCTAAGGACTCCTGGTGTTGCGAATTATAGGATAATGCAGGCGTGATCAGATATGTCCATCGGTTACCTGACTTCCTTAGGTTGTTGAGATTATAAATCCAATTGTCAGTAAGAACCGTGAAAAATCCTGGGTCGTCATGGATGGTCCATCCTTTATCGAGCATAAAATCATAGAGCTTTCTCAATTCAAATATTCTTTTTTTACGCGAATCAAATACGCGTTCATTTCGTACAGAGGCCATTAATTCGCCGAACAGGAATATATCATTCTTCTGAATTGAGTCAGGGTTCAAACCGATTATTACTGCATCCTGGAGAAGAAAAAGGGCCATGACGACATCGGATACAGGCTCAATTCGACCTCGTCCGAAGCCTATGGGTATATTGAGGTCGCTATTAAAAAAAGATATTTTATCATCGCTGAGGAGGCTATTAAGTTCTTCGTGAACATGAGAATTACGTGTGGATAAATTTGGTTCAAGTCCAAATTCAAAAAAAGAGGAACCGTGATATTTTAGTCGTGTCCAAGAGGAGAAAATATTATAATAGCCATTTCGGTCTGAATATTTAAATTGACTAAAATCCCGTTTTTGATGGCTTACACTGAAATCAGGGTTTGTAGTGATATTGTATGAACATTGCACATCAGAGCGATTAATAAAACCTGAATAGGCAATATTGGCATTCGATGTAAAATCAGATGCATTGTAATGGCGATCCCTATCAAGATCATGCAGGTAATCATAATGGCTGCCGAATCCACCGCCCACTCTCAAGGCCTTCCATTCGATGTCAGGTAGCTTAAATGAATCAATTGGAAAGTGTTTGAAATCGATTTGGGAGAAAGAGGGGAGGGAAATCTGTATAAAAATTAAGAGAATTATACTTCGGGTCAGATTAAGCATATAGGGTGAGTTTAAAATTGAAAAATACAAAAATCAATGGGCAATTGGCAATTAGCAAAAAGCAATTAGCAAAATGCAATAGGGAAAGGTGATGAATCCAAATTTCTCAGCCAATGCTAAAAGATTCCGAAAAGTAATTTAATGTCGCCTGGTGACAGGTTAAGAGTGGGTTAAATATCCGGATGAGAAATTAAATATTTTAACAGTGTACATTTATCTCAGAGATTCCCATGAACTTTCGATGGAATATCACTTCCTCAGAACTAAAATGTACAGAGGCTATAAAATCGTTGTGCTTGAGGATGTCTTTCATGTGATTTGCAACTGGTAATTAAGCGCAAAATAATGGATTTTTAAAGGAGATTTCCTCCTTCCAGTTGTTTAGGGTAGCCGCACACCAGAATGAAATGTGAAATATTTAAGGTAATTTAAATTAATGAAATACGATATTCCTAATAATCAGGCTGAGGTTCTTTCAAATATACTTGGACTTACGACTGTGAATGAAATTGCATTGTCGGAGTTTGAAGGGTTTTTGCAAGCGGAAATTATGTTGACCGAAGATCTTACGGCTAGGACGAGATTCAATACAAAATATATTTTAAAAATTCATAAGCTTGCTCTGGGTCATTTGTATTCTTTCGCAGGGAAGTTACGTGACGTTAATTTGTCCAAAGGAAATTTTCCATTTGCTTCTGCTCAATATTTATCTCAGACGATGCAATATTTTGAAGATGATATTTTATTTAAACTGCCGAATAAATATGATAGTCGAGAAGAGCTTATTAGGGATATTTCAATTGTGCATGCTGAACTGCTTCTGATTCATCCATTTCGGGAAGGAAATGGTCGAACTGCCAGAATCCTGGCTAATCTGATGAGTCGAAAGGGTGGCTATGGTCCTTTAAACTTTGAAAAAATAGATGATAAAGAATTTGAGAAGTATGTTTCTGCAATTCAACAAGCAGGAGGGAAGGATTACAGTAAAATGATCAAATTTATCAGGTCTATTTTCCCAGTTTGATTTCAACCTTTTTAAGAGTTTCCTTTGCCTGACTTTCAGAAATATGAATCCCTTCAATTTTAAAGGAAGCGCGGGCTGATTGGAGGATTTCCGCCCTTAATGACTTCACTTGCTTAATTGACTTCTTTGACTTGGATTTCATTGAATAAAGATAAGGGATTTGGGCGAAATGACAGTTTTTCGTAGGGTATTGTAGAAGGAAGGTAAGATGATCAGACAACATTCCTCAGCATTTCTCCATACTCATTTGGTCAGGTGGTATCTTCAATCGCTTGAGCGACCTGCTCAAATTTTTAATTGAAGCGTACAATTTCAACCTAAACACGTAAGGATGGATAATATTTTTTACGTAACCAGAACGCGACATTGACAAGGGCGATTAGAGCAGGTACTTCTACAAGTGGGCCGATCACACCTGCAAAAGCCTGTCCGCTGTTGATCCCAAAAACACCTATAGCTACAGCGATGGCTA
>JBATMM010000261.1:0-1846 GCA_049289835.1 Saprospiraceae bacterium
TATAATCATCCATCGCTTCTTTGAATTTGTTTTCATTCATGAAGGCAAGACCACGATTATAATAGGCAATTGGAACTGTTTGAAATCTTTCTATCACATCCTGCCAGAGAGACATATCTGTTCTCCAGATAAGAGATCGTGCATGTGTGGCTACGCTGAAAAAAATGGTAAATCCGGTAAGTATCACTATTCCTATCCATTTCAGTTTACTATTCCAGAGATACATGAAACCTTCTGCACCTAAATAAAAAATTCCTATCGAAGGAACATAGATATATCTATCCGCCATGATGGCATCTCCTACGGGAAGCAATTGTAAAACAAGAAACACTGTGATTGCAAAAAATCCAACCCCGAATACTATATTCTTCGTGTTGCGTATAGAATAAATGACTGCTGCCAAAATTCCAACCACTAATGGAATATAGGCGTAATAAATCAATGATATTCCGGAACCCGTCTTCAGTGGATAAGGGTAATAAGCACTAAGATTGATGGGCAAAATCAATTTAGCGATGTAGGTGCAGAATCCATAGCATGCAAAAGCAATGCGTTGCGGAAACGTAAAGAAGGTAACATCCTGCACGATATCAGGTGCTCTTTGAGCAGAGACAGCTATAATACCAAAAAGGATAGCCAATAAAAAGAATGGGATTTTCTCCAGCAGGACATTCATTGTTAATTTTCTTCCTTTGAAAAAATCAATCAGGAGGAGGACTACCGGGAGCGATGCGGCCATCCCTTTTGACAATAGGGAGCAAAGGAATAACAACAGAGCAGCCAGATAATATTTTTTCTGAAGATTTGGCAGGAACTTCAGATACATGATCATTGAAGCAAGAAAAAAAAGTGTGTACAGCAGATCTTTTAATTCTGCTGCCCATGCCACTGATTCGACATGGATGGGATGAATACCAAACAGCAGGGAAGTCAGAAGAGCAATTCCGGATTTATTGCACAACAGGAGCACTGCATAAAAGACAAGAATGACATTGAGTAAATGAAAGACCAAATTGACGGCATGATAACCGGTTTCACTCAATTCAAAGAGATGATATTCGATTGCCAGCATCAGGACAGTCAACGGGTGATAATTCCCCATGACGTTATTTGAAAAAATATATTTCAGGTTAAACGAATAGATAAATGCATTGTCGCGGATATAATAATTGTCATCCCATGCTAAAAAATGATTGTGTAAAACAGGAAGGTAGATGCTTGCAGAAAGAAGGACAATTCCTGTCAGTAAGCCAATCGTTTTCCAATTCCAGGTGGTGGAATCTTTTTTTATAGAGATGGGCTTTTTATTTTTTACAGCCTGGCGAGGCTTCTGCTCCCGTTTGTCCTTCATGATACTATCTGGATGTAAGGAAATCAGAAAAGCATTTATGTCCTATTTCCAATTTACCTTGTCTATGCGATAAATATAGACATTAAGATCAGACCACGTAGTTTGTTTCTCGCGTAGTAAACCGTTTTTGTCGGCGACGCGTTGTGATTTCAGATTGCGCGTATCGATGATAGAGATGATTGAATCGCTCAGATTATTTTTGAATCCATAGTTGAGAAAAAGTCGTGCGGCTTCGGGGGCATAACCCTGGCCCCAGTATTTTTTGAAGACATGATATCCGACTTCAAGTTCAGTGATGCCATCTACTTCCTGTACGAGGAGACCTGCCTGACCAATAAATTCATTGGTATTTCTATCAATCAATGCCTGGTGACCCATCCGATTGGTTGCATAGCGGTCGAGTTGTTTTTCAATCCAGCGTGTGGCCCTTTCTTTATTTGTAGTCAGGCCATATGTGGGCATTAATTCAATGGCTTCTTCATCTTTGAAAAAGTC
>JBATMM010000262.1:0-9010 GCA_049289835.1 Saprospiraceae bacterium
TTTCAATCCTGTAGCGATGAACAGCCTTCGTACATCGCGTATGACCCATATCAATATGCATCACTTGATGAAAATGGCGGTGGCTGGCATCCGAAAGTATTGAGCAGTCCATCTCAAATAGGAATTCCTGTTCCTAAGGATATTACATCTCCGGAATATCTCGCTGAACTTGCAGCATTGAAAGCTGCTTCTGCTCAACTTAGTTCTGATCAGGAAAACGCAGTGAAATACTGGGGTGGGGATGGCTTAGTGCGCTGGAATGAAATCGCAAGAGAGTTGGCAGCTAAATATAATCTGGCGCCCGCTCCTGATTCAGCAGGAAATTATGCAGTACCTAATTCAGCAGATCCAGGTAAATATCCATTATTTCCATTTGCTCATCCACCATATGCATGCAGAGCTTTTGCTTACTGGGCGGCTACTGAATATGATGCATTGATTTCTGCATGGTATCAAAAATATAATTTTAACAGGCCTGCACCTTATACAACAGATGCCAGTATCGTAACGCATTTACCAAAAAATGCTCTGCCCAGTTATCCTGCAGATGGTGCAGTCATCGCTGCAGTTTCTAAAGCAGTTCTTACCGCGATGTTTCCTCTTGAAAAAGATTATATCGCTGCAAAGGCATTAGAACATGAAAGCAGCCTGATGTGGGCCGGACTCAATGTACAAAGTGATATCACTGCAGGCGATTCTTTGGGCAGAGCTGTATGGAATGTGTTCAAGGGAAGAGCCGGAAGTGATGGGATGAAGAATGCACAGACACCAAGAGCAAAATCAGATTCGATCAGAGATGATGCCCAGGCACGATTGGGTTGGCATTGGAACAATCTGGAAACACCTCCACGTCCTGTAGGCATCACTCCATTGTTTGGAAAAGTTAAACTTTGGAATGTACCGAACGTTGTAGCAGTTCGTCCGATAAGACCTCCTACACCAAACTCGGATACATTTAATATAGCTGCAAAAGAGTTACAGGACATATCCGATAATCTCACGACAGACCAGCGAAGAATTGCAAATTTCTGGGCTGATGGATTAGGTACATATACACCTCCGGGTCATTGGAACAGATTTGCATCAGACCTTATCATCAAGAATCGACTGAATCCATTGCGTGCTGCACGTGTATATGCATACCTCAATATGGCCATGGAAGATGCCGGGATTTCATGCTGGGATGCAAAATACTTTTATCACTATCCAAGACCTATTGAAACGATACCTGGTTTCAAAGGAATTTTAGGTACACCAAATTTTCCAAGCTATACATCAGGACACTCCACATTTTCATTTGCGGGAGCAACGGTACTTTCTCATTTTTTTCCTGATGATGCAGGCGTTTTGACAGGATATGCAGAAGAAGCTGCTATATCAAGAATGTATGCCGGCATTCATTATCGTTTTGATGTTGAGGCCGGAAAGCAACAAGGTATCAGTGTAGGTAATTATTCAGTCGATGCTGCAAAAACTGACGGTGGAGAATAGCTGAAGAATAAATACCGGTAATTCTTTTACGCGGTAAATACAATTTGATCAAAGGAATGGAGTATGAATTCAACTCCATTCCTTTTTTTATTTTTTCCTCGAAAATCCATAATCAATTCCTTTGCCATCCAGGCTTTCCACACGCACAAGTAATGAATCTGCATTAGTATTATTTTCGACTTGTTCTGCCAAAGGTTTGAATGTATAGACAATCCTCTGCGGGAAATCATGATGTGGGTTTTCAAATGTATATACTTGTCCTTCAGTCTTGACCAGTTTGAATTCAATTGGATTGCCGTTATTTTGATCCGGGACAGTGGCTATGTAATAAAAATCTTTATCTCTGCTTACAAGTTGTATCTGTTCCAACATTGTAGTGTCTTTGTCATTGAACATCAGGCCCCTGCCGACGATAGATTCATCAGTGTATGGCGTCCAGATTTCTAAGCGTGTACCACCCGCTGAACGATACATTTCCCATGTTCCGGAAAGCCAGAGGAAGGGTTTTATTTTGGAAGAGCAGCTACTCATGAAAAAACATGAAATTGAAATACATAATATGCAGATGGTGTGTGCTGATTGTTTCATAGGTGCAAAGTACCGTATTTTTTTGCTGATGAATCTGAGCCGGAGATCCGGTTTTCCTTTGTTTCTTTTTATAGCTCAACTATGCCTCATGTCTTTATATTTGTCCTTTCAAAAAAGACAAGGTATTCATAGCTCAGCCCAATATCAGTTCAACAATTGAAAAGACAACCCTGCCAATAGCCTCGAATCCAGCGAATTAGATGAAATCTATTCATTCAAAAATAACTGCAGCCAGTTTACTGGTCACCCTTGGAATTGTCTTTGGTGACATTGGAACTTCTCCGTTGTACGTGATGACAGCCATTTTAGGTAAGAATACCATTACTGAAGAGCTGGTTCTTGGAGGACTTTCATGTATTGTCTGGACCCTGACATTGCAGGCAACATTCAAATACATGGTGCTCACTTTACAGGCAGATAATCATGGTGAGGGGGGTATTTTTTCACTTTATGCTTTAATCAGGAGGATGGCCCCAAAGTGGGCTATCTATGCCGCCATGGTGGGTTGTTCTGCCTTGTTAGCTGATGGAATCATAACACCCTCAATATCTCTTACGGCTTCCATTGAAGGTCTAAAAATAATTAATGATAATTTTCCTGTTGTCCCCATGGTCATTATCATTTTAATAGGACTATTTACATTTCAACAATTTGGAACGGAAAGAGTAGGCAAATCCTTTGGTCCGATTATGTTGCTTTGGTTCTCCATGCTTACATTCTGGGGATTGATTTCAATGGGTCACGACTGGGGCGTCATCAAAGCAATTAATCCATATTACGCTTATCACATTCTGACTACGCATCAAAGTGCCTGGCTCATCGTAGGCGCTGTATTCTTGTGTGTCACAGGAGCAGAAGCACTTTATTCGGATCTGGGTCATGTAGGAAAAACGAATATTCGGATTACATGGGGTTTTGTGAAGACATCATTAATCATTAATTATTTTGGACAAGGTGCATGGGCACTTACGATAATGAATGGTCAGACTTTGCAGGGAGCAAATCCTTTCTTTGAGATTATGCCAAAATGGTTTGTGATCTATGGTGTGGTGATTGCTGTCATGGCTTCCGTTGTGGCAAGCCAGGCATTGATCAGCGGTTCTTTTTCATTGATCAATGAAGCTGTCAAATTAGATACCTGGTTTCGGGTTCTCATCCGTTATCCTAGCCGATATCGCCAGCAACTCTTTATTCCGCTTATCAATCACATTTTATTTGTCGGAGCAGTGTTCATTGTTCTCTACTTCAGAGAAAGTAGAAATATGGAGGCGGCTTATGGTATAGCTATTACCATTGCTATGTTAGCTACGACGTTGTTACTGATCTTTTTTCTGCGTCGTAAACTGCACTGGAGCTGGGTTCCCATAGCTTTGGTGACATCTTTATTTCTTTCCATTGAAGGTTTATTTTTTGTTGGAAATGTCCAGAAAATAGCGCATGGTGCCGGAATTACTTTAATCCTGATGACACTTTTTTTTCTGGTGATGATCATTCATTATCAGGCAAAACATGTCCTGCTGCGTAAGCGAAAGTTTGTCGATGTTCATCAATATGAAGATATCATTACAGCCGTGAGCGAGGATAAAGACATTCCAAAGTTTGCCACTAATATTGTCTATCTCACAAGTTCCTATTCTGTCTACCGCATGGAAAAGCAGATACTCAAGTCTATTTATCAAAAACAGCCAAAGCGTGCGGATGCCTATTGGCTATTGCATTTCAATGAAACAGAATCTCCATTTCAACAGGAATACAATTTTCATGAAATGGTGAAGGACAAAATATTCAGGATTGATTTTAACCTCGGATATAAAGTCAAGCCGAATGTCCGTGAAATGTTTACCTCTGCAGTTGAAGATCTGTCCAATAAAGGAATCGTCAATCTTACTAACCGTTATGACAGCCTCAAAAAATATGATGTCGATGCTGATTTCCTTTTTATAGTCATGCGGAATACTTTAAATCTGGATTCTGACAGCCCCATCATTGAAATATTCCTATTGAATGCTTATGGAATCATTCAAAAGATAGAAGAACCGCCAGAACAATACCTGGGTATCGACCGCAATTCACTACTGGTGGAATATATAGCGTTGAAATAACACCGCAGATTAATCACCACAGATTAATCAGATTACCCAGACTAGGATTTTTTGAATTTTGTCTATTGCTCATTGCAAATTGCCTCTTTTTTGCCTTGCCATAAATTTCGCTGTGTTGCTGAGCTATTGCACAAGGTTGAGTCAAGCAGGTCGAAGCATTAATGCAAATTATTTTTTTTTGCTTTTTGCTTATTGTTTTTTGCCAATTGTTTTTTTTCCTTTGCTTATTGCCAATTGCTTATTGCTTATTGCTAATTGCTTATTGCCAATTGCTTTTTTGCCAATTGCTTATTGCCAATTGCTTTTTGCCAATTGCCTATTGATCTACGCGCTCAATTTCATCCATTGAAGGATAGCTTTCGCTGGCTCTAACGATGTAATGATGACATCATGTGTTTCACCGGTATGCATGGTGATGAAATCTCCGGCAGCCATCCTGACTACACTGGCATTTCCTTTTGCATCTGTGATGTGGCATTCGCATGTGCCTTCGAGCAGGATAAAACTTTCAACGATATCTGTATGCACTTCTTCAGCTACATATTCCTTGACCCAGGCTACAAATAATTCACGTCGTGGAGAGGATTCCAGACTATGAAGATAGATGCCATCGAAATCCTTAGGTGGGTTAATTCCTTCCACCGCTTGCTGCCAGTCCATCCAGTTGGATGTCTGATCAAGAATGGGTAGATTATCCAGGCTCATTGACTCCCGGTGATTTTTATTGGAATTCAATGATTTGATTTTATCGAGGATCTTATTTTTTAGTCCGGGATCCGGTGATATAGCATGTGCTGCAGCAAAACGAAGAATGGCATCTTCAGTTTGTTGAATTTCTATGTTAGTCGGGGAAGATGTGTCTTCCAGCCATTGACTAATGTCACTTTTTAGTATATCGCTTTTCTTTTTCAAGTCTTACAAAAATAGATTTAATTGTAATACGCCCTCAACTCTTTCAATGCCAGCCTGGTACGTGATTTGACTGTGCCTAACGGAATGCCCTTATGATCAGCTATTTCCTGTTGGGTATATCCTTCGAAATACATCCATTCGATCACCTCTCTGCACACCGGAGTAAGTTTCTCCACCAGTTGTCTAAGACCCAATGTGTCGATCAGCGGCAGGGTTACGGCCTGATCCATATGCTCACCTACGAGATTTTCTATGTTTTGGTTTTTCTGTTTTTGGTTAAAATATTTAGATCGTTTAAAATCTATCGCTGTATTCCGGGCGATATTGAACAACCAGGTGGCCAGTTTGCCCTTTTCAGGGTCATAGCGGTCTATATTTTGCCAAACCTTAACGAAGCAATCCTGAAGGAGGTTCTCAGCATCAACCTGGTCAGCGACTATCCTGTAGATGATACCCAACAAGACAGCGGAATAGGAATCATACAATATCTGAAACGAGTTCTCATCCCCGGACTGCAAGGCGAGAATGAGTTGAGCTTGTGCATCCAATACGTCGTGCTCCATTTTTTGGATGAGAATGAAAAATGCCGGAGTGGTTAGGACTTACCGGCCATTGATAGTATTAAAATTAAAATATTTCATCGACGATAATCTAAAAAGATGATGATTCGGTAAATCTTTTTATAGGAGTGGAAGTCATTCCGGTCATGAACCAGGCTGAATTGCAAAAAGGTCTCTCTGCTTTTATAGCGGGATGATTTAATCAAATAAACGAGGAAATAAAAGAGATATAGAAAGTTATCCGTAGTCTGAGACTACGGATAACTTTCTATATCTCTTTTAGTCTGAGACTACGGATAACTTTCTATCTCTTTATTTTAGTCTCAGACTACGGACAACATTCTCTCTTTTAGTCTCAGACTACGGATAACAATTTTCATTTAGTCTCAGATTATTATTTGTTCAACAAATATTATTTTTTCTTTAATTCCTTGTTTAACCCCTCTTCAATAGATTTCTGCGACTGTACGACCTGATGATTAGAAGTATCCCGTACGATAGGTTGGCCTTTTACTTCCACAAGAGTATCCATTTTAAATTTGGCCTCGTAGGTGAGTGTCCCGTCTTCAGCCCAGCTTCGTATATATCCATCCTTGATGCCATTAGTAAAATTCATTACCTTTTGCGGCTTTCCACTTTCATAAAACGTAGTATCACCTCCACTAAGTTTTCCATCTCTGAAATATTGGACTTCTTGCGTGGCACCGCCTTCGTAATAGATCGTAGCCTTGTCTATCTGGATATCATTTTTGAATACTGCCTCTGCTTTTAATTTTCCACTCGGATAGTATTCGGTCATCTGGCCTTCCTTTTTGTTATTGATTTCGGTATACCTTCTGGACACTACACCATTATCATACTTACCTTCTACTATCACTGGTCCTGAGTCTCCGGATTTGCATCCTGTCATTAAAAGAATTCCTGCAAAGATGCCAGGGAGTAATTTTGTGATGGAGTCTATAAAATGTGAAGATTTCATGATTGATTCCTTTTAGTATTGATGATGATTATTAAATGCGTTTTGGATAAAAAAAGTATTTAGCAAAGTCGTTTTTTAAAGTGTAATCGATGAGTTCTATTAAAATAAAAAGAGACCGCATATTCAGCAGTCTCTTTTTATAATGATTTTATAAACCTATCTTATTTTTTCCAGGGTAGAGCATCTACTTTTTGTCCGATCACAGTTCCTAAACGAACGCCTTCAAGACAATCCATATACCAGTGTGTTCCAAGAAGAACACGTGACCATGCATTTTCCAAAGCCATTTCATGAAGGCTTGTAAATGAACGTGGGGTACCTACAAATTCAGTTCTTCCGAGGTGACAATTGTCAGTCATGGAATAATTATAGCCGAATACACTGGCCAATGCTTCTGAACCGGCGCCACCAAAAGTCGAGTGGCCTGATGGGTAGGCGGGGAATGCAGGAACGAAACCTATATCACCATTCAATGGATTATTGAGGTTTGATTTGTAAGTGGGATCAATCACTTTTCTGATGTACGTTACAGGACGTTCCACATTGTAATAGTATTTTGAATACCATGCGGCAACGGCGGCGTCATTAAGTGCCATACCTGTTTTTGCATATGCCTCAAGCGTTTTGTCCAAAGAAACATTTTCTTTCTTAATGATTTGGTTGCAAATGGCGATCCAACGAGGGCCGGGACTGAATGTCATATCAGATAAGTCATCACTCCAGAATTCACCTATCCATTTTACATTATAATCGATAGCTGCATTTTTTGTATAAGCCTGAATTGCCTCTGCGTAATATTCTGACTTAGGATCTTCACTATACTCCATGAAATAGGCGGAGGGAGGTAAACAAAGTTTATCAGTTTCATTCACTATCCAGGTACGGGCTTTACCATAGAATGGACCTACTGGACTTGTCGGACCAGGAGACGTTGGTTGCCAGTCACCAGGACCTCTGTAATGAGCAGTCCAGTCGTATGTTTCATTGGTATTATAATTACCGAAAGGGTTTAAATAGACTAGGTGTCCATAGGTGTCTGAAGTTGACCATTCCCATACAGCCCGTCCTACACTTTCACCGTACGCTTTTGAGCGGTTGTATACTACTTCGCCTGCCTCATTAAGGTATTTAGCATCTAATTCACTGATAAGGGAATTCCATTCATTACGTACATCTATCGGTGGTTCATCCTGGTCACCGAACAATAAGGGCATCATTGTCTTATAGACATTATGTACAACAGTTGGCCAGTGATATTCTGCGCCTTCTATGACATGAGGTATGTTGACTGCGGGATAAAGGCTTTCAAGAGAATTGTATTCAGGCATTCCGGAAACACAAGCTTCATAAGCCGCAAAGCCCATTAAACCCAGCGCTCTCGGAGCGGGGCCGGGACGAAAACCTTGCGCATATCGCTCAACCCTAAGGAACAGTTGATTCCATTTAAGCGAAGCCTCAGAGCTGTATTCTTTGACGAGCTTTGTAGCTGCAACCGTATTGTCTTCTTTACAACTTACTGCAAAAAGAATAACAAAAATGGAAATGGCGGAGAATATTAAAAAGAGCTTACGAGAATTCATGGGATACTCTGTTAAACGTGAAAAATAAGTACGCAAGATATATAGGGCTCAAAGTTAACTTTGCTTAATGGATAATTCTACTGTTTATTGCATAGAAATTCCTTAGAAATTCCTTAGAATTGGGTATTTAATGCTGATCCTTAGACTTTTCGATAACCTACCGTAACTTGTGCCGGATGAAAATACTCCTGATCGAAGATGAGGAAAAGGCAGTTAAAACCCTCAAGAAAGGGCTGAATGAGCATAATATAGATGTTGATTTCGCATTTGACGGTACTAAAGGTGCTGAAATGGCGTTGGCCAACGAGTATGATGTCATTGTGTCTGACATCATTGTCCCTGGGATAAATGGATTTGACCTGACCAAGCATTTGCGACAAAAAGGAATCAAAACCCCCGTACTGCTCCTCACCGCATTAAATGCCACCGATGATAAGGTCCTCGGTCTGGAGGTAGGTGCTGACGATTATCTGACAAAACCATATGAGTTTAAGGAATTACTGGCCAGGCTTAAAGCCCTGTCAAGAAGAGGTAAGGAAGCCCCGCCACCCAGATTAATTCTTACTTTCTCTGACATGGAGATGAACCTCACCTCAAAGGAATTCATCAGGGAAGGCCGGAAGATTGAATTGACTCCAAAGGAATTTGCCTTGATGGAATACTTCATTCGTCACCAGGGCCGGGTCGTTTCAAAAGCAGAGATTGCTGATAAAGTCTGGGATATCAATTTTGAGACAACATCAAATGTCGTGGAGGTCTATGTCAATTATCTACGCAACAAAGTAGATAAGCCATTTG
>JBATMM010000263.1:0-3206 GCA_049289835.1 Saprospiraceae bacterium
GCACTATTAGTAGTGGCACTACTAGTAGTGCCACTACTAATAGTGCCACTAAGGGGTAACACGTTGATTATGAGATCCTCCAGATAGTTATCCACAGCCATATTTTTGTAACAGTAAGATTATCTTAATCACTTTATTTCAAGGTATTGATCAGATTTTGGTTTGCAGTGATTCCGGTCCTTGTTTGAGCTGTGTGCATGTAACATCCATCGTATAAATTGATTATTTTTACCAATCATAAATAATTGAATTGGTGGCATCGATCCACAATATCTGCATCGAGGGCATCAATGGAAAAGAACTCAGGTTAGATCAATTCCGGGGTAAAAAACTGATGATAGTCAATGTGGCATCAGAATGTGATTATACCCCGCAATACGAACAACTGGAAGAATTGTACAGGCACTATAAAGATTCATTAGCCATCATCGGCTGCCCCTGCAATGATTTCGGTGACCAGGAGCCCGGTCAGGAAAAAGAGATACTTTCTTTCTGTCAGACCATGTTCAAGGTAACTTTTCCATTGAGTAAAAAGATAAATATCAGGTCAAAACCTGTTCATCCATTATACCAATGGCTGACAGACAAGACCCTAAATGAGGTAACAGAAAGTGAGGTAACATGGAATTTTCAAAAATACACGATCAGTCCTGAAGGGGAATTAGAACATGTATTTTCACCCGAGACCTCACCTCTCGATGATCAGATCATAAGATGGATTGAGTCCACCTGACTTAGTCAGGCATGAGACTATTAGACGCATTTGGCCAGCCGGATATCCGGCAACAATGGGATACTGTCCTTCAGCAAGGTAAATTACCTCACGCCCTCCTTCTCTATGGAGAACCTGGCTCAGGCATTCTACCTGGCGCTCTTTCTCTGGCAAATGATATCCTGTGTAGTTCTCCAATTCAGGGTAAAGCCTGCCGAAAATGCCCTTCATGCAACAGGACTCAAAAATTAATACATCCTGATTTACATTTTCTTCTGCCTTTAGCCGGTTCCAAATCCCTGAGCATTGAATATTATGATGCCTGGCGTGCGGCGATTGTTGCCAATCCATGGATGAATGTCTTTCAATGGACTCAATTCAGTGATGTCGAAGGCAAACAGGTTGATATTCACAAAGAAGATATTCAACAGGTCACTTCCGATCTCAGCTATGAATCCTTTGAAGGAGGTAATAAAATACTCATCATCTGGATGAGTCAGTTCCTGGCAAAAGAAGGAAACCGGTTGCTCAAGATGATCGAAGAGCCACCTGCCCAAACATATTTTATCCTGTTGACAAATCAACGCGAACAAATCCTGCCGACGATCAGATCACGTTGTATGCAGATCTTTTTTCCGCCAATCTCTACCGCTGAAATAAATTCATTGCTTGTCAATCTTTATCATATCGAAGCCAGGCAGGCCGAACAAATCGCAATGCAATCCATCAATGATATGGGTAGAGCTATGGCCCTTACGCAGAATTCGATAGTCAATTTAAAAGAAGAACTGACGGCATGGTTCAGGACTATATTGAACAGAAAACCAAGCGAGATGACCGCATGGACGACCAGGATGGCAGGTCTTGACAAAGAAGAACAGAAACAGTTTTTACTGTATGCTATCGCCTCCGTTCGTGAAATCCTTCATGAAAATTCTGATCAGAATATGTACAGCCATCAGACTGGTAGCAGGGAAATGTTCAAATACATGAATGACAATTTTAATCCTGCAGCCTGGCAACCTGTAGTTCAGGGAATGCAATCCGGATATGAAAAAATAGCACGTAATGCAAATACAAAACTATTGTGGTTGTTTCTGACCATTACCATTAAGAATACATTATCGGCTTATCGCCTTCAACATATAAATACATAGATTATGGCTTGTGCTACCTGTCAAAGCGGTTCCGGTACTCCCGGAGGATGTCAGAATAACGGTCATTGTGCAACCGGTGGTTGTAATAAAATGAACACATACGATTGGCTTTCAGAATATGATTTTGAAGATCCCACCGGTACCGATATCATAGAGCTGAGTTTTAAGAAAGGAGCGAGGAAAGAATTTTTCAGAAATCATCCGAATCATCCTGCACAGACAAAGGACTTTGTAGTCGTCGATACAGGCACCGGTTATGATGTCGGTGAAGTTTCACTTACCGGTGAGCTTGTGCGGTTGCAGATGAAGAAAAAGCGGACGAAAGAACAAACGATAACCTTTCCGGTGATCCGAATTGCGAATGAGCGTGATATTGAACGTCTGAATGAATACAGGAGATTGGAAAAAAGCGCCATGATCCGGGCTCGTGCCATTACAGCTACGTTGGGTTTAGATATGAAAATATCAGATGTCGAGTTTCGTGGTGATGGCCGGAAAGCAACATTCTATTATACAGCAGAAGGACGTGTTGATTTCAGGGAACTCGTAAGATTGTATGCGAAGGAATTTCAGGTCAAAGTTGAAATGCGTCAGATAGGAGCACGCCAGGAAGCCGGAAGAATTGGTGGCATCGGATCATGTGGACGTGAATTATGTTGCTCGACATGGCTGATGGATTTTAAATCAGTGAATACACACGCCGCACGCTATCAAAATCTTTCGATCAATCAGGCAAAACTTTCCGGACAATGTGGTCGGTTGAAATGTTGTCTGAATTATGAGCTTGATACTTACATGGAAGCCATCGAAGAATTTCCACAGGATGTTGATGTCATAAGGTTCCAGGGCGGCTCAGCTTCTTTGATCAAGATGGATATATTTAAACGCCTGCTTTATTATTCTGTTGAAGTTGAACGAGGCCGCAATACGATGGTGGCACTTCCTCTTGAACGTGTGAAGTTGATCAAGGATATGAATCTTAAAGGACAAGTTCCTGATCAGCTCATGGATCCAAAAGATATAGTGGCTGAAGAAGAAAAATATGACTTTGCAGATGTGACCGGTGTGATTGAATTGCCTGATCACAAAAAGAAACGCAACAAGAAGAAAAACAAACCCGGCGAGAAAAGAGAAGGTAATCAGGGCTCAGGTCAACAGCAACCTCAAAATCGTACTGACAGACCTCGTCGTGATGATCAGAAGCCAAGGCCACCACGTGATGATAACCAGCCAAGACCGCCTAGAGACGAGAATCAGCAAAGGCCCAAGCGTGATGATCAGGCGAGACAAAGACGTGACGATCATCAGCCCAGACCGCCTCGCGATCCTCAGCAACC